>NZ_JBIVBY010000025.1:0-62364 GCF_044746405.1 Pseudomonas sp. NPDC086251 | reverse complement strand
GATCCAGTGTGGGAGCGAGCCTGCTCGCGAAAGTCTTGAATGCGCCACGTTTATCCTGCTGAAACGCGTCATCGTTGACGTTCTTCGCGAGCAAGCCCGCACCCACATTTGATCTTCAGCGAACACAAAATCTGTGCACGACGAAGATCCAGTGTGGGAGCGAGCCTGCTCGCGAAAGTCTTGAATGCGCCACGTTTATCCTGCTGAAACGCGTCATCGTTGACGTTCTTCGCGAGCAAGCTCGCTCCCACATTTGATCTTCAGCGAACACAAAATCTGTGCACGACGAAGATCCAGTGTGGGAGCGGGCTTGCTCGCGAATCGGTCTATCAGGTGCCGTCGAGCGTGCGTCGAACCTTGTCCAGCAGTTCACTGATCTGAAACGGCTTGATCAGCATCTCCATCCCGTCACCCAGGAACACCTGGCGGTTGATCGCGGTTTCGGCGTAGCCGGTCATGAACAGGATCGGCAACTTATCACGCCAGCCCCGAGCCACATCGGCCAACTCGCGGCCACTCATGCGGGGCAATCCGACGTCCGTCAGCAACAGATCAATGGACTCATCATTCTGCAAACGCTCAAGGGCCGTTTCGATATCGCCCACCTGCGTGCAGCGATAACCGGCATCCACCAACACCTCAGCGACAAACATGCGCACCGACGGCATGTCCTCGACGATCAGCACATGCTCGCCAGCCCCCTGGGAATCCACGGTGGCGGGTTCGACGTCACTGGCCGTGAGGTCGGAACTGGCTGGCAGCATGATCGTCACTTCAGTGCCGCGCCGGGCAATGCTGCGGATGTGCGCGTCACCACCCGATTGTCGGGCGAAGCCGTAGATGGTCGACAACCCCAACCCAGTGCCTTGCCCCAAGGGTTTGGTGGTGAAGAACGGGTCGAACACCTTGTCGATCACACTGTGGTCGATGCCGGTGCCGTCGTCGCGAACCGACAACGCCACATACGCACCGTCGGCCAGATTGGGGTCGCCGTGGGAATAGGCGGCATAGGTGCTGACCCAAATGTTGCCGCCCTGGGGCAAGGCATCGCGTGCGTTGATCACCAGATTGAGCACGGCACTTTCGAGCTGGATCGGGTCGACCAGGGCGATCGCGGCTTTGGAGGTCAATTCCAGTTTCAAGGCAATGCGTTCACCAATGGTGCGCACCAGCAATTCCTCGAGGGAACGCACGTGCTCGTTGATGTCCACGGGCCGCGTGTCGAGTGGCTGCTGACGGGCGAACGCCAGCAGGCGATGGGTCAGGGACGCGGCGCTCATGGCCGAATTCAAGGCCGCTTCGGCGTAAAACTGAACCTTGTCGGTGCGTGAATCGGCGATGCGTTTCTGGATCAACTCCAGGCTGGTGATGATGCCGGTCAGCAAATTATTGAAGTCATGGGCGATGCCGCCGGTGAGTTTGCCCAGCGCATCCATCTTCTGCACTTGCAACAGCTGCGCCTCGGTGCGCACGCGTTCGGCGACTTCCTTGGCCAACTGCGTGGTGGCATCGTCCAGCCGGGCCAGGTGCGAGCGTTCGCGGTGGCGGTGTTCAGTGACATCCTCGACGAACACCAGGCTCAATTCCGGGGTGCGGTAGGGCGACAGCTGCCATTCGGTTTCGCGAGTCTCACCCTGGACCTTCATGCTCAGGGTGCCTTTCCAGCGCTCGCCATAGGCCAGGCGCAGGCGCAATTCCTCGATGATTGAACCCTGATCTTCGGCAAAGCACTCGTGCAGGCCGTCCGGGTCCCGATTGTCCTGGATCAGCTGCGCGAAGGCATGGTTGCATTCGTGGACCTTCAACTCGGCATCCAGCACCGCGATCGGCGCCGACACGTTGACGAAGATTTCCCGAAACCGCGCCTCGCTTTCGCGCAGGGCGTTTTCGGTTTCGCGTACCCGCAGCAAGGTGCGCAGGGTGGCGAGCAGTACATCCGGGTCGACCGGGTGAATCAGATACGCATCGGCACCGGCATCCAGGCCAGTGATGATGTCGCCGGTCTGGATCGAGGCCGCCGACACGTGAATCACCGGCAGCAGGGCGGTGGCGCTTTCGGAGCGCAGTTTGCGCACGATGTCGAAGCCGCTCATGTCCGGCAGATTGACGTCGAGGATCAGCGCATCGATGGTGACGCTGTCGATCAGCTCCAGGCCCTCGGTGCCGGTGCCGGCTTCGAGCACTTCATAGCCATGGCGTTCCAGGCGCCGGCGCAGGGCGTAGCGCGTGGCGACGTTGTCGTCGACGATCAGCAAACGGATGTCACGTTTCATCGGCGGGCTCCATGGCGATGGCCAGCGGGATGATCACGAAGAAGGTCGAGCCGGAGCCCGGCGTACTCTGGACCCCGACTTCACCGCCCAGCAATTCGGCGAAGCGTTTGCACAGGGACAGTCCGAGTCCGGTGCCGCGCAGGCGTTTTTGCAGCGGCGAGTCGACCTGAGAGAAGTCCTCGAACAATGCGCCATGTAGCTCCGGGGCGATACCTATTCCGGTGTCGCTGACGGCGAAGCGCACGTGGGTGCTGTTTTCCAGCTGCGCCGACACGCGGACTTCGCCACGGGTGGTGAACTTCAGTGAGTTGGAAATGAAGTTGCGCAGGATCTGCGCGAGTTTCTTGTCGTCGGTGTAGAGCCTTGGCAGGCCCACCGGCTCTTCGAAAATCAGGTCCACGGCGCTGGCATCGACAATCGGGCGAAACATGCCGCGCAGGGCGGAGAACAGGTCGAGCATGTCGAACCAGGCCGGCGAAATGGTGATGCGCCCGGCTTCGATCTTCGCCAGGTCCAGCAGGTCGTCGACCATGTCGCTCAACTCGCGCGCGGCACCGCTGACGAAGGCTACTTGCTTGTGCTGCTCGGGGCTCAAGGGGCCGTCGAGTTCATCGGTCAGCAGCCCGGTGATGCTCAGGATCGAGCCCAGCGGTGTGCGGAACTCATGGCTCATGTACGACAGGAAACGGCTTTTCAGGTCCGAGGCCTGGCGCAACTGTTCGGCCTGGGTGTCGAGCTCGGCGTACAACGCCAGGACGCCCTGATTGGTTTCATCCAACTCTTCGCGCAGGGCGATGGCTTCGCCCTGTAATTGCGCGATCAGTGCGGCTTGTTCGTCCACCTGACTCATGGGTGGGCCTCCAGAGCAATGACCAACACCGTGACATCGTCCCGGCCACGGCAGAAGTCGCGGTGCAGTATGGCGGCAATCACGGCCGGGTGGCGGTGCACCAGGCCGGGGTAATCGTGCAGGTTCCAACGGGACTGCAGGCCGTCGCTGTACATGATCAATAGCTGTCCGTTCACTTGAGCATAGTCAAAGGGTTGGGCCTTTCTATATTGGCCGCCGACGATGCCGGGGTGCGAGGCCAGGCCACGGGACTTGTCCGCGGCGATCAGGCAGGCGCCAATGTTGCCGATACCGACGAATCGCAGTGCATCGCGGTCGCCGTCGAACTGCGCGATGGCCAGGGCGCCGCCACGGGTGCCGATCATCGCTTGATGAATGTCCTCCAGCAACAGCAATGGTGAGTCGAAGGGCGACAGGGCAAAGGTTTTTTCACCGGCGCGGGCGGCACGCTCGGCTTCTTCGCCATGCCCCAAGCCGTCGATCACCAGGGCGCTGATGCGCGGGCCGTCAAACGCCAAGTGCCAGACATCGCCGCAGGCTGGGTCGTGGTGCAACGAATGCTGGCTGACGCCGATCCGTCGATCCGGCGCTTTGTCAGTGCGAGGGTACAACCGCGTCAGCAACACCGCGCCTCGCGAGTCGGCGTACACATCGAAGACTTCGGTCTGGCGCGACACGGCCCCGAGCCCAATGCCCTGGGTGCCGCCGGTGGAAAAACCATCGGTCAGGCACGCCTGCAAGTCAAAGCCCTTGGCGCGGTCGACGGCGAGCATTTCGATGCCGAAACCAGACGGGCGCGGCAAGACCCTCAGGTGCAATTCGCCCCGGGTGGCATGCTTGAGAATGTTGCTGGCCAGTTCCGTGGCCACCAGCGCCACACGTCCGGCATCGGTGGCGTCAAAGCCGTGTTGTTCCGCGAGTTTCTGCGCGATGCGCCGTGCATGACCGATCTGGCTGGTGTCTTCGATCGGTAGCACTTGTGTCATCGAACCGCCAATGTTCACGTCCATCGGGTGATCGTTATGCGAGTGCCTTTGCCGGGCGCGGTGTCGAGTTCGAACTCTTCGACCAGCCGTTTGGCGCCGGTCAGGCCCAGCCCCAGGCCGCTGCCGGAGGTCCAGCCATCGGTCATCGCCAGTTTGATATCGGGGATGCCGGGGCCTTCGTCGCGAAAGACCAGGCGTAACCCGGTGCGCGCGTTCTCGTCGAGGATCTGCCAGTCCATGTCGCCACCACCGCCATACACCATGGTGTTGCGCGCCAGTTCACTGACGGCGGTCACCAGTTTGGTCAGGTCGATCAGGCGCATGCCGCACTCCTGGGCGAGCTTGCGCGCCAGCTGCCGGGCCAGCACCACGTCCTGCTCGATGTGAATCGGGTGAGTGCCGCTGCTGCGCACGGTCATTGTTCGCGTACTCGGGCCTGCAACAGTTTCATCCCGCGCTCGACGTTCAGCGCGGTGCTGACGCCGGGCAGGGTCAGGCCGAGTTCCACCAGCGTGATGGCCACGGCGGGCTGCATGCCCACCAGTACGGTCTGGGCGTCCATGATTTTCGACAGGCCGGAAATGGTGCCGATCATCCGTCCAATGAACGAATCGACCATGTCGAGGGCGGAGATGTCGATCAGCACTCCGTGGGCCGAGGTTCTGCTGATGCGCTCGGACAAATCGTCCTGCAGGGTCAGGGCCAACTGGTCATGCATGTCGACCTGAATGGTCACCAGCAGGAAGTCGCCCATTTGCAAAATCGGAATGCGCTCCATCGGCTCAGTCCGCCTTGCTGACGGACAATCCCAGCCGGGTCAGGGCCAGTTTCAGGGCATCGGCCAGATTGGCCTTGGTCACCACGCCTTGCAGGTCCAGGCCTAGATGCACGATGGTCTGGGCGATCTGCGGCCGCACGCCGCTGATGATGCAATCGGCGCCCATCAGGCGTATCGCGGTCACGGTTTTGAGCAGATGCTGCGCCACCAGGGTGTCGACGGTCGGCACGCCGGTGATGTCGATGATGGCGATTTCCGAACCGGTGTCGACGATCCGCTGCAACAGCGATTCCATCACCACCTGGGTGCGTTGTGAGTCGAGGGTGCCAATCATCGGCAGCGCCAGTACGCCGTCCCAGAGCTTGACCACCGGGGTCGACAGTTCCAGCAATTCTTCCTGCTGACGCTTGATCACCGCTTCGCGGGATTTCTGGAAGGTGCGGATGGTGTGCATGCCCAGGGCGTCGAGCAGTTCGGAGACTTCCCAGAGTTGTTCGGCGAGCAGCGCCGGATTGTCCTGGTAATGGTTTTGCAGCAGGGAAAACAGCGGGCCTTTCAGGGCGAAGATGAAGCTGGCGGTTTGATGCGAGTCCTGGCCGAGCAGGGCGCGGGTGTGGGAGAGCTTTTCGAGGAACTGGCGAATCTCGTCCCAGCCGGGGGCCGCGACGTTCTGGCTGTTGCCTCGTTCCAGCCCGGAAACGATCAGCTGCAGAAATTCCGACGTCTGTTGTTGCAGGTCCTGTTCCTTGAGGTTACGCGAAGCACCGCTGGCCGCCAGGCTGGTCGTCCATTCGGCGAGCAGTTGCGCCTGGTTCTTTTTCATCGCATCGAGTGTAGTGGTTTGCAGTGCCGCCATGTGCCTTGACTCCTTGGAAGTGTTTGCCGATTCCCCATAATTCGATCGACGTAAGATCAGTGACATTTGCCCTATGAAATAGTTGGTCGTCGGGCCGGTTTTATTTCATCCGGTGCCTATGAACTCTAGTAGGCGCTGCCGGAGGCTGCGACCTTTCGGCCTTGATCTTTAACGCCCTGCAAATGGAACTCCTGCCTGCGCGATGGCTTCGAATCTACAAGGCTCGACTGCTTCAGCCGCGCCATTGCACTGACGAACGAGGTACGTATGAAAGACGAAAGGAGTCTGGAGGACGCGAAAACCGCCGAACCGGAAAGCGCGGACAAGGCGGTCGACCAGAAAAACGTTCACAGCGATAACGACAATGAGTTCAGCCCGGGTTTCAAGCCGCATCCGGATCGGCCGAAACCTGGCGATGAGACTGATGCCGATATTGATACCGATGGTGGCTAGGTTGAGGGGCATACAGGCAGCATCCATGGGTGTGTATATCCATTGCTGCGGTAACGGCTGATATTGGTTCCGCCCTTACGGCGGGTCACTTTCGAAAAGCGCGAAAGTAACCAAAGCGCTTCTGCCCTGTCGTTCGGTGCCTCGCTGTGGCTCGGCATGCCCTCGCTCCGGTCCTGCTCCGTGGGCCCGCCGCCATCGGCCATCCATGGCCGGGGGCGGCTAACCCGGCATCCATGCCGGGTTGCCCACTACGCAGAACCTGCGCTCGGCCTCTCGATGGGACGGT
Source organism: Pseudomonas sp. NPDC086251 (assembly GCF_044746405.1). Classification (NCBI taxonomy): domain Bacteria; kingdom Pseudomonadati; phylum Pseudomonadota; class Gammaproteobacteria; order Pseudomonadales; family Pseudomonadaceae; genus Pseudomonas; species Pseudomonas sp. NPDC086251. The sequence goes on along the minus strand of NZ_JBIVBY010000025.1, from coordinate 55,882 downwards.
GCATCAAGATCAAAAGCACGGCGGCCTGCAGGCCGGCCTGATTGGGGAATACGCATTCCCCTGTAGGAGCGAGCCTGCTCGCGAAGAACATCAATAATGGCGCGTTTCAGCAGGATAAACGCGGTGCCTGTGGGTCCATCGCGAGCAAGCTCGCTCCTACGGGGGATGGTGTTTTTTTTAGATGCTGTGTTCGCTTTTGATCTGGCTGTTGCTTTGCTTTGGCTTCAGATCTGCCGCCCCTTTCCCAGAGGCCGAACGCAGGCGTTGCGCAGGGGGCACCGCGGCAAGGATGCCGCGGTAGCCGCCCCCGGCCATGGATGGCCGATGGCGGCGGGCCCCCGGAGCAATGCCGGAGTGAGGGCATGCCGAGCCACAGCGAGGCACCGAATGGCGGGGCAAGAGCCCTTGGTTACTTGGGGCTTTTCCAAGTGACCCGCCGTAAGGGCGGAACCAATAGCTGCCATTACCGCAGAAACGGATATGCCCCCATCCCAAACATTTTTAAAAGCATCCATCAATGCGGTCTGTTTGGTGGGGCGTTACTTACTCGGATGAGCCGCCTGCAGTTTTTTCGCCATATCCAGATGCTTCTCCAGCCCCGGCAACATTTTTTGCGCGAACCCCTTGAGCTCCGTAGCGCCTTTGACCTTGTCGTCCGTCACGGTATTGGCTTCTTTCTTGAACAATTCGATAGTGTCTTCATGAGCCTTCACCTGGTTATTGGCGTAGGCCGCATCGAAGGATTCATCGCGCATGTCGAGGATTTTCTCTTTCGCCTGCTTGACCAGCGTGGTGCTGTCCGGCACCTCGATGTCATTCTTTTTCGCGATCGCCGCCAGCTCATCATTGGCCTTGGCATGGTCAGTGATCATCATGTTGGCGAATTCCTTGATATCCGCCGATTTGCTTTTTTCCAGGGCGAGCCGGCTGGTTTCAATTTCAGCGATGCCGCCTGCCGCCGCTTTATCGACGAAGTCATTTGAGGTGGCCGCGCAGGCCATGCCCATGCTGGTGCTCAAGGCGATGGCCAGCGTCAGGTGGCGCAGGGTAAATCCGTCCATTGGTTATTCTCCACACAGGTTTTCAGGGGCGATCGAGTGATCGTTAAACTGTGGAGGCCGACGGACGGGCAAAGGTTTAATCGCAATTATGGCAGGACGACGAACGGACACCGCTGGTCTGATAGGCGGTCGACAGAACCGGCTAACCAAGGCCATTCTGATAGTTGGTGAACGCAATCGATCGCGTTTGCCTCCGATCAACAAACGGAGGTGTTCCATGCCGGTGCCACACGATCTTTATCAGGACTTGAAACTGTCAAAGGAAGATATCCAGCAAAAACGCACCAAGGATCCGTTATTGGATTCACTGATCAACAAGTATTCGCAAGCGGACGCCGAGGTGGTGAAGGCTGAAACCGCCAAATCGGATGCGCCGAGCGATGACGCACTGAAGAAGCTCAAGGAGAAGCGCGTGCAGGTTAAGAACCAGATCGTTGACCGACTTCAGACGCCATCCTGACGTGCCGTGTCCAGCCACCGACCATCGGTGACGCAATAATTGGAACGGCGATAAATACCGGCACCTCGAATGATCAGAGTCCGAATTGACGGCTCCATGCGAGGTGCCCCATGCCTGATCCAACCCTTCCCGGAAAACCAAAGTACCCCAGCGAGGAACAGGGCGGTTATGACCCGATTCCCACGCGCCCCGAACCTTTGAGTCCGGGCCGCACCACGATCAATCCCGAAGATGAACCGGGCATCGACGAACTGCCAAATAATGAAGGTGCCATCCCGCTGGACGACGATGACACCGCCATGGACCCGGAACGCGTGCGAGAAGAAACGGATAACGCGGTGCGCGATAACGAGCCGGACCCGCGGTAAGTTGGCCCACCACAAACCCTGTGGGAGCGGGCTTGCTCGCGAAAGCGGTCATTCAGTTGACATCTCTGTCGGCTGACACGGCCTCTTCGCGAGCAAGCCCGCTCCCACATTTGATTTGCGTTACTTCTGCAACGCGGTACTTAGCGGCAATCGCGCCATGTGATCGGCCTTCAACGAGCCGAAATACAACCAGTCCCCGTATTCGCGCACGGTGGTAATCGGCGAATAATTGTCGCTACTGCCATCCTGCAGATTGGCAATCACCTTGCCTTCAAGGTCCAACCCCAAGAAAAACGCGCGTTTCTCCACTGGTTTGGGCAGCACTTTCATGGCCCGCGCAATCATCTTGCGCACGAAGGGATGCGGCGCCGTGGCGTCGAGCAGTGCGTTACGCGGGGCATAAAGCGCCACCCAGAAGCGATCCCGGCCGTTGAATGCCAGGTTGTCCGGCAACCCCGGCAAGTTGTCGATGAACAGATCGTGGGTGCCGGCTTTCGGACCGCTCAACCAGTACCGGCTGATGCGGTAGGCACCGGTTTCGTTGACCAGCACATAGCTGTCGTCCGGACCCAGGGTCACGCCGTTGGCGAATTCCAGCTTATCCAGCAGCACCGCTGTTTTGCCGGTCTGGAAGTCGTAGCGCAGCAACCGGCCGTCGCCACCGTGCTCGATGATCGCCTCGCCGTCCTTGCCATAGCCGAAGCGGCTGGAGGCATCGCTGAAATAGGCATAGTGCCCGGACTTGTCGATGGCCACGTCGTCGGTGAAACCGAAGGGCACGCCGCCGGCGGCGGTGGTCAATGCAATCAACCGACCCTGGGCATCCAGCGACAGCAAGCCCTTGACCCCGTCGGCGATCACCAGCAACCCGTTGGGATGGCGAGCCAGGCCCAACGGCCTGCCGCCGGTGTCGGCCAGGATTTTGGTCACTTTGCCATCGAGACTGGTGCGAATCAGCCGACCGTCATGCAGGCCGGTGATCAGGGCGCTGTCTTCCAGCAGCAACGCCTCCGGCCCCTCAATACCGGCGATCCCGACGCGTTCGACACCTTTGAGGCGCTGATTATCGGCGTACAGTCCGCTGGTCAGGGAGGGCGCCGGTGGCGGCGTCCAGGCCACCGGTTGCACCTTGGTCGGCATCAGCAACACGTAGGCGCCGATGGCCACGATCACCAGCAACACGAAATGGCGAAACTTGACGGTTCGACTCACGCCGCGGCTCCAGTGGAGGCCAGGTGTTTAAGCGCCATCTCGCGCAGGGCTCGCATTGAGGCTGCCGACTCATTAGCGATGCGCCGCTTGAGCAGCAGGCGATTGGCGATGCGCATCGCCAGGCCGCTGAATTGGTACTCCAGGGTGCGGACAAACCGCGTGCCGTCACCTTCAGCCTCGCACTCGTAAGTCACCACCAGCGACAGGCCATGATCGCCCCGGGCCCGAGCGCACCAGCGCCGTCCTGGCAAATATTCGTCGACGATCCAGCTCAAATGCCCCTCGCGCCCGCCCGCCCGAATGTCCTCTTCGAAGCGAACTCCGGCATGCAACGGGCCGCGCTGGCCTTCGACCTTGAGGGATGACGGATGCCACTCTGGCCAACGGGTCACAGTGCTGGCGTAAGCGAGCACGTCGATCGGGTTGGCGGCAATGTTGATCTGATGCTGCATGCGGGTCATGGGCGTACTCGTCGAGTTCGGGGAGATTTGCTCCGGCTCCCAGTAGAGGGTGCCGAACAGATAGTCCATCAGCGGAAACACGATGTTGAAGTTGCGCTCCTGCATCAGCTCGCGGCGGTGATGCAGTTCGTGCAGGCGACGCATCTGGCGGATCCACGGCAGGCGCGTGACCGGGTTGCCGGGGGGCAGGTGTTCGCACGCATGGAACACTTCATAAGTCAGGTAACCGAGGACCAGGCACCCACCGAACAGGCCGGCGACATTGGCGTCGAACTGCTTGAGCAGCCACCAGAGGGGCAGGGTGATGACCCCCGTGTGCAACACAATCAGCCAGGCCGGAAACAGGATCACCCGCCAGTCGCGGGCGTTGTCATAGGTCATGTGGCCGGGGGCGAAAAAACTGTGATGGTCGCCGGCATGTCGGGCATAGAACATTCGCGCGAAGCTTTTTTTGTGGTGCCCCAAGTGCCGGTGCACGCTGTACACGCCGAAGTTGAACAACAGCAAGGTCAGCGGCACGGCCAGCCACTCTTGGGGCGTGACCTGATGCACGGTGCTCCAGAATCCGCCAATGGCCAGCACCCCGAACAGCAGCACAAAGGCGCCATGCAACCAGGGGTTGTAGAGTGGATGAATGTCGGCGCGGTAGCGGCTGCGAAATGATTCGGTGGTCTGCCTCACTGCGTTCACCTGAGGTTATTGTTATAACCAGCAGCGTAGCCGATCCCGTCGTTTTGGCTGGGCGAACCTTGCGGCCACAAACGCCATGCTCCGGTGCAAACCGGACTCAGGTCAGCGGGTTCCAGCGCTGCGACCAGTCATCGTCGGACCGGATGACTTCGCGCAGCAAGTCGAAGGCCTGCTGCAAGGTCGCCGAGTCGCGGTCGCGGGAGTAAACCAGGTAGGTGGGGTAACTGAATTCCGGGGCCTTGGGCACTTGTTCCAGCAGGCCATTTTGAAGATAGCTCTGGACCACCCGGGTGCGGAAGTAGCCACTGCCGCCGTTTTCCAGAATGTACTGCAAGCCCAGTGGGCCGAGGTTGAAGCTCAACGCGGCTTTGGCTTTTTCCGGCAACGCGGCATCGTGCTGGCGGCGGAAGTCCGGGCCCCAATCGATGTACACATACGGATCGGGTCGTCCGGCCAGTCGGACGAGGACCAGTTTTTCTTCCAGTACCTGTTCGACTTGCAGGCCTGGCCAGTATTCGGGCTGATAGACCAGCGCCGCATCCAGCACCCCCAGTTCCAGTTGGCGCAGGAGGTTTTCGCCGTCACGGATGTCCATGCGCAGGGCGTGGCTGGTGATTTTCTCGCGCAGCGCCCCGGCCCAACTGAGCATCAGCGGGTTGCACAGACTGACCTCGCCCCCGATGTGCAGCACGTCGTGGTAACCCTCGGGGAGCGGCAAGTCCCGGCGTGCAGCTTCCCAGGTCTGCACCAGTTGATTGGCGTAGACCACAAAGGCTTCACCGTTCGGAGTCAGGCGGGCACCGGCGCGGTTACGCACGAACAGCGTGCTGCCCAATTGGCTCTCGAGCTTCTGCACGCGCGCGGTGATCGCCGTCTGGGTGACGTGGAGTTTTTCGGCGGCAGCGGCGAGGCTGCCGTGACGAACGATTTCCAGGAAAGTGCGGGCGAGTTCGATGTCCATGGAGAGGCCGGTGCGGGAAGTGCAGGCATTGTAAGCCAGTTCATGCAGCCTCCGCGCAGTACCTGTAGCGGCGACAGGTGGTGTTCAGTCGCGAGGCACTACACTGCAACCGTCTTTCGCCCAACGGACTCACCCATGACGGTCAAACCCGCTGCGAACATCCAAGGCACTGTCGAAGGCCAGCGGCTGGTCGGCAGCGAGGCCGAGGCCTGGCGTGAATGGGGGCCTTATCTGAGCGAGCGCCAATGGGGCACGATGCGCGAGGACTACAGCGCCGATGGCGATGCCTGGCGCTATTTCCCTCATGATCATGCCCGCAGTCGCGCCTATCGCTGGGGCGAAGACGGGCTGGCGGGGTTTTCTGACAAGGCCCAGCACTGGTGCCTGGGATTGGCGCTATGGAACGAGCGCGACCCGATTCTCAAGGAGCGTCTGTTCGGCCTGAACAACGCCGAAGGCAATCATGGCGAGGACGTCAAGGAACTGTATTTCTACGTCGATGGCGTACCGAGCCACGCCTACATGCGCATGCTCTACAAATACCCTCAGGCCGAGTTTCCCTACACCGACCTGATCACCGAAAACGCTCGCCGAGGCCTGGCGGATACCGAGTACGAAATCCTCGACACCGGCGTGTTCGAGGACGACCGCTACTTCGACGTGACGGTGGAATACGCCAAGCACACGGCCGACGACATCTTCATGCGCGTCACCGTGCACAACCGCGCCGATCAACCGGCGCGCTTGCACGTACTGCCTCAACTCTGGGCGCGCAACACCTGGAGCTGGGTGGCCGACGGGCAGAAACCGAGCCTGACGCTGGAGGGTGATCAGGTTCTGGCGCGGCACCCGCAACGGGCTGATCGACAGGCCAGTGCCTGGGGCGAGGAAGACTGCGAATGGCTGTTCTGCGAAAACCAGAGCAACTTCCCCAGGCTTGACGGTGTGGTGGCGAAAGGTCCGTTCAAAGACGGGATCAACGATTTCCTGGTGGATGGCGTCAACGACGCGATCCGCCGTGACGCGGGAACGCGGGTGGCGGCGCATTTTGTGCTGGCCTTCGAGGGCGGTCAGAGTCGCAGTGTCTATCTTCGCTTCGCCCCGTCAGGTGCCGCTCGGGTAAATGCCAAGGCGTTGTTCGAACGCCGACGCGCCGAGGCCGACGGGTTTTACGCCGCGCTGCAAAGCGCGATAGACGACCCCGATGCGCGCAACGTGCAACGCCAGGCCCTGGCCGGGTTGCTGTGGTCCAAGCAACTGTATTACTTCGACGTCAACCAGTGGCTCGACGGCGATCCGGCGCAACCTGCGCCACCGCCCGGGCGCTCGCACATCCGCAACAAGCACTGGCGGCACCTGTCGAATTTCGACATCGTCTCCATGCCCGATACCTGGGAATACCCGTGGTACGCCTCCTGGGACCTGGGCTTTCAGGCCGTGGCCTTCGCGCTGATCGACCCGGAATTCGCCAAGCATCAATTATTGCTGCTGGTCAAAGACCGCTTCATGCACCCCAACGGCCAGTTGCCGGCCTATGAATGGCGCTTCGACGACGCCAATCCGCCGGTCCATGCTTGGGCCTGCTGGCGGGTGTATCAGCAGGACAAGGCGCTGACCGGGGCCGGGGACATGGACTTCCTCGAACGGATTTTCCATAAGCTGCTGCTGAATTTTTCCTGGTGGGTGAATCGCAAGGACGCCGAGGGTCGCAACCTGTTCCAGGGTGGCTTCCTCGGGCTGGACAACATCGCGCTGTTCGACCGCTCGGCCGCGTTGCCGCCGGGCTACCAACTCGATCAGGCCGATGGCACCGCGTGGGTCGCCGCGTATGCCCTGGACTTGATGCGCATCGCCCTGGAACTGGCCAAGCGCAACAGCGTGTACGTCGACATCGCGGTGAAGTTCTTCGAGCATTTTCTGTACATCGCCGGGGCGATCAATCGGGTCGACTCTGAAGCCGAAGGGTTGTGGGACGAACAGGACCGGTTTTTCTACGACGTGCTCCACCCGCCCGGACGGCGTCAACGAACCGCTGCGCCTGCGCTCGATCGTCGGTCTGATGCCGCTGTTTGCGGTGCAGGTACTGGAGCAGCGCGAGCACGAAGGTTTGCCGGGATTGCGTGAGCGCCTGCTTGGCTTCATGCATCATCGACCGGACCTGGCCAGTCTGGTTTCGCGCTGGACCGAGCCGGGGGAAGGCAACCGGATGCTGCTGGCGCTGTTGCGTGGCGAACGCACCAAGGACTTGCTTAAACGCATGCTCGACGAGGGCGAGTTTCTCTCTGAATTCGGTATTCGCTCGCTGTCCAAAGCCTTCGCCGAGCTGCCGTTTGGCATGCAGATCAACGGGGATCGGCTCTGCGCCCGTTACGAGCCGGCGGACGCGGGGTCGCGGCTGTACGGCGGCAACTCCAACTGGCGTGGGCCGGTGTGGATGCCGATCAACTACCTGTTGATCGAATCCTTGCGCGAGTTTCACCGTTACTACGATCAGAATTTTTCGGTGGAGTACCCGACGGGGTCGGGATTTCTGGCGTCGCTAGAGGACGTTGCCGACAGCCTGAGCCAGCGCTTGACTAGGTTGTTTCTGCGAGATGAAGCGGGCAATCGACCGTCGATGGCGGCGTATGCGCAATTACAGGCCGACCCTGCCAGCCGCGACCTGGTGTTGTTCCATGAGTATTTTCACGGGGAAACCGGGCGCGGGTTGGGCGCGAGTCACCAGACCGGGTGGAGTGCGTTGGTGGCGCTGTTGTTACAACCTTGATCGTGCGTCCAACGACGATCAAATGTGGGAGCGGGCTTGCTCGCGAAGGCGGTGTGTCAGTTACCGTTGATGTCGGCTGACACGACGCCTTCGCGAGCAAGCCCGCTCCCACATTTGATGGTCGGTGTTAATGGGAACGTCGTTCAGAACGCGAAACACGAACAACCAAACGCCCCCCAGAAACCGGCGAAATCGCTGACCGGTGCCGAGGATAATCGCGCCCGTTCATGGCTGTGCGCATGCACCGCACACGCCCCGACGCACTGATGCACCTGCGCCGCCATCGGCGCCAAGGGTTTCCAGTGTCCCGGAACTGTGGTCACCGGCGACCATTCCGGTACCACGGGAATTGGAGGCGGCCCGAGTTTTTCGAACTCGACGGCGCCGTAGACGATCTTGCCGTCAACAATGGTCAGCACCGATTCGATCCATTTGACCGCTTCGTCCTCGATGTGAAAGTAGTCCGCCGACAGCGCAATCAAATCCGCCAGTTGCCCGACCTTGATCTGGCCTTTCTTGCCTTGCTCCGAGGAAAACCAGGCGCTGCCATGGGTGAACAGTTCCAGCGCGGTGTCGCGGCTCAAGCCTTGCGGGTACAACTCCAGGCCACCGACGGTGCGGCCGCTGACGAGCCAGTACATCGACGTCCACGGGTTGTAGCTGGAGACCCGCGTGGCATCGGTGCCGGCGCCAACGGGGATTCCTTCGGCCAGCATGCGGGCAATCGGTGGCGTGTGCTCGGCCGCCTTGGCGCCGTAACGGTCGACGAAGTACTCGCCTTGAAACGCCATGCGGTCCTGAATTGCGATGCCGCCACCGAGGGCTTTGACCCGTTCGATGTTCTGCGGGGTGATGGTTTCGGCATGGTCGAAAAACCACGGCAAACCATCGAACGGAATGTCGCGATTGACCTTCTCGAACACGTCGAGCATGCGGCTGATGGACTCGTTGTACGTCGCGTGCAAGCGGAACGGCCAGCGTTGTTCCACCAGGTGCCGCACCACCGGCTCCAGTTCCTGCTCCATGGTTTGCGGCAGGTCGGGGCGTGGTTCGAGGAAGTCTTCAAAGTCTGCCGCCGAGAACACCAGCATTTCCCCGGCACCGTTGTGTCGCAGGAAGTCATCGCCCTGACCGTAGCGGGAGGTGCTGGTCCAGTTTTTGAAATCGGTCAGCTCTTCCTTGGGCTTCTGGGTGAACAGGTTGTAGGCGATGCGCACCGTGAGCTGTTGGTCTTTGGCCAGTTGCTGGATGACCTGATAGTCGTCCGGGTAATTCTGGTATCCGCCGCCGGCATCGATGGCGCTGGTGACCCCCAGGCGATTGAGTTCGCGCATGAACTGGCGGGTCGAGTTGACCTGGTATTCCAGTGGCAGTTTCGGCCCTTTGGCCAGGGTCGAGTAGAGGATCATTGCGTTGGGGCGGGCGATCAGCATGCCGGTCGGGTCGCCATTGGCATCGCGCTGGATTTCACCGCCTGGCGGGTTCGGTGTGTCGCGGGTGTAACCGACCACTTTCAACGCCGCGCGGTTGAGCAGGGCACGGTCGTAGAGGTGCAGGACGAACACCGGCGTATCCGGCGCAGCCTTGTTCAGTTCATCAAGCGTAGGCAGGCGCTTCTCGGCGAACTGGAACTCGTTCCAGCCGCCGACCACCCGCACCCATTGCGGTGTGGGGGTGCGATCCGCTTGATCCTTGAGCATACGCAAGGCATCGACCAGTGATGGCACGCCTTCCCAGCGTAGTTCGAGGTTGTAATTGAGGCCGCCACGGATCAGGTGCAGGTGCGAGTCATTGAGACCAGGAATCACCGTGCGTCCGTGCAGGTCGACGATTTTCGTGCCGGGCCCTTGCAGGGCCATGGCCTGGGCATCGCTGCCGACCACCACGAAGCGCCCATCCTTGATCGCGACGGCGCTGGCCTGGGGTTTCTTGCGATCGACGGTGTGCAGGCGTCCGTTGTACAGAATGAGGTCGGCCGGGGCATCGGGCATGGTTTTACTCCCTGCGAATAGCGGGCTGATCCAGGCGCCGACGGCACCTGCCGAAAGGCCTTGCAGTACACGTCGGCGATTGAAACCGTCGTGGTCGTCAGGTGGGCTCATGGCAGTGCTCCGCGCAGAGGCTCTTCATGAAAAAGCGAGGGCAAACAGCCGGTGTCTGACGCAGGCGGCCAGAAAGAATATAGACGGCAAATCCGTGGAGGGCCGTTTTCCGGGGGTGAAAAACGACAAATCCCGCCACAAGGGGCGGGATTCGTGTGCAGCCAGAGAGGCTCCCCGAAGCAGGGAGCCGCCGTCTTAGCTTGGGAACAGCTCGGACAGTTTCATCGCCAGCATCATGTCGCCTTCAGCGCGCAGTTTGCCGCCCATGAACGCTTGCATGCCGTCGGTCGAACCGTCAACGATGCCTTGCAGGGTTTCGCCGTCCATCACCAGGGTCACCTGGGCGTCCGGGTTTTCGCCTTCTTGCAGCTCGCAGGTGCTGTCCTTGACGATCAGCGAGAAGTTCTTGGTGTCGTCGATGCGGAAACCGAAGACCAGGTCCAGACCGGCAGCAGCGGCTGGGTTGAACTTGGCTTTCATTGCTTGTACGGCATCAGCTACGGAGGTCATGGTTCGATCCTTTCTTGGGTAATTAGAGCTGGGTGATTACAGCCAGGGTCACAATAGTCCGGACTCAGCGAAACGTGATGAGTTCCGGGGCCTTCAACAGTTGCAGATGGGCATGACTGTTGAAGGAAGCCAGCGCCACCTCGCGACCACGGAACTTCAGTTGGTTGAGCGAGGTGTTGACGATTTGCCAGTTCAGTTCAAACGCCTGGCGGGCAGGCATTTGGGTAATGAGGTGGAGCAGGGCAGTGATGGTGCCACCGGACGTGAACACGGCGATTTTCTGGGTATTGTCGGCCTGTTCGAGGATTCGCTGCAGACCGGCCTGCACGCGCTCGACAAACCCCAGCCAGCTTTCCAGGCCCGGTGTGTCAAAAGTGCCGGCGAGCCAGCGTTCGATGATCAGGGCGAAGATGCGCTGGAACTCGGCGCGGTTTTGCGCGGCGTTGCGCAGGATGTCCAGCGCCTCGGGCTCGTCCGCCAACATGGCCGGGAGCAGCGCGCGGATCACCGCGTCGGCGTCGAATTCATTGAAGGCGGAATCGATTTCCAGGGGCGGAACCGGCAGGCCCACGGCCGCGAACTGTTCCAGCGCACTGTTGGCCGTATGCTGCTGCCGGCGCAGGTCGCCCGAGAGGCAGCGATCGAAGCTGATGCCGAGCCCGGCCAGGTGTTGGCCGAGTACTTCTGCCTGGCGAATACCGGTCGGCGACAGGACGTCATAGTCGTCTGCACCAAAGGAGGCCTGGCCATGTCGAATCAAATAGATACTGCCCACGTCCGCGTCATCCCGGTACGTTGAAGGTTCGGCGAGGTTATGAGGATGGCGGTGAGCTGTCAATGAAAAAACATACGCTTGTTTGAAATGCCCGTTACAGGCCTGTTGCCAGAGGTTTCACGGCTGGCCGCCGGGCCGACGCATGGGTATGCTGGTGCTAATCCCGCGCGCGTTAATGCAGCGCATCGCATTGAAGGAGTCCCTGTGGAGTTTTTTGCCGAATACGCCGTTTTTCTGGCCAAGACCGTGACACTGGTGATCGCCATTCTGGTGGTCCTGGCCAGTTTTGCGGCCTTGCGCAGCAAAGGTCGACGCAAGACGGCCGGCCAACTGCAAGTCAGCAAGCTCAATGATTTCTACAAAGGGCTGCGCGAGCGCCTGGAGCAAACCCTGCTCGACAAGGACCAGCTCAAGGCCCTGCGCAAGTCCCAGGCTAAAACCGAGAAAAAACAGAAGAAAAAACCCGAGGCAAAACCGCGGGTGTTCGTGCTCGATTTCGACGGCGACATCAAGGCCTCGGCCACTGAAAGCCTGCGCCATGAAATCACCGCGCTGCTGACCCTCGCCACGCCCAAGGATGAAGTGGTGCTGCGCCTGGAAAGCGGCGGCGGCATGGTCCACAGCTACGGCCTGGCGTCCTCGCAACTGGCGCGTATCCGTGAGGCGGGCGTGCCGTTGACCGTGTGCATCGACAAGGTCGCGGCCAGCGGTGGCTACATGATGGCGTGCATCGGCGAGAAGATCATCAGCGCGCCATTCGCGATTCTCGGATCGATCGGCGTGGTGGCGCAGTTGCCCAACGTCAATCGCCTGCTGAAAAAGCACGACATCGACTTCGAAGTCCTGACCGCCGGCGAATACAAACGCACCCTGACGGTGTTTGGCGAAAACACCGAGAAGGGCCGGGAGAAGTTCCAGGAAGACCTGGACATCACCCATCAACTGTTCAAGAACTTCGTGGCCCGTTATCGCCCGCAACTGGCCATCGATGAAGTGGCCACTGGTGAAATCTGGCTGGGCATCGCGGCGCTGGACAAGCAACTGGTGGACGAACTGAAGACCAGCGACGAATATTTGGCCGAACGCGCCAAACAGTCCGAGCTCTATCACTTGCACTACGCCGAACGCAAAAGCCTGCAGGAACGCATCGGCATGGCGGCCAGCGGTTCGGTGGATCGGGTACTGCTGAGCTGGTGGAGCCGGTTGACCCAGCAACGCTTCTGGTAAGCATCGCCCCGTAATCGTTTATGCCGGACACAAAAAAGCCCTGAAGCGGATTTCCGATTCAGGGCTTTTTGTTGTACGCGTTACTTAGCGGCGACGGAACAGCGGCAGCGGTTCGTCAGTGGCGGCCTGATAGGTCACCGAGAAGTCCTTGAGACCTTCCAGGGCTTCGTACGGATCTTTATCGGCGCGGATTGCAAACGCGTCAAAACCGCAGCGGTGCAGGTAGAACAACTGGTCGCGCAGGACATCGCCAATCGCCCGCAATTCGCCTTTGAAACCATAACGGTCACGTAGCAAACGGGCGTTGGAGTAGTTGCGGCCATCGGTGAAGGCCGGGAAGTTCAAGGCGATCACCTGGAACTGATCCACGTCTTCACCGATTTCTTCGGCTTCTTCATCGGCATCCAGCCACACGCCCAGGCCGCCATCGCGGGCCTTGAGCATGCGGCTGTGTTCGCGCCACAGTTGCAGCGGGACGATGTAGTCGTCGCAGTTGCTGATCTCGTCGATGTTGAAATCCTTGGGCAGCAGGTGCCAGGTTTCGTCGACGACTTCGTTGTTCTTAATTATTCGCTGCATAGACGCGCTCCTTGAAGAGGTCGATACCAATACGCTGATAGGTGTCGATGAAACGCTCGTCTTCGGTACGTTGTTCAAGGTACACGTCGATCAGCTTTTCGATCACGTCAGGCATGGCGTCCTGGGCAAAGGACGGGCCGAGGATTTTACCCAGGCTGGCGTCGCGGCTGCCGCTGCCACCGAGGGACACCTGGTAGAACTCTTCGCCTTTCTTGTCTACGCCGAGAATGCCGATGTGGCCGACGTGGTGGTGACCACAGGCGTTCATGCAACCGGAGATGTTCAGGTCCAGTTCACCGATGTCGAACAGGTAGTCCAGGTCGTCGAAACGGCGCTGGATCGATTCGGCGATCGGGATCGACTTGGCGTTGGCCAGGGAGCAGAAGTCGCCGCCCGGGCAGCAGATGATGTCGGTCAGCAGACCAATGTTCGGCGTGGCGAAACCTTGCTCGCGCAACTCGCCCCACATCGCGAACAATTGACTCTGTTCAACGTCGGCCAGAATGATGTTCTGCTCGTGGGAGGTGCGCAGCTGACCGAAGCTGTAACGATCGGCCAGGTCGGCAACGGCATCGAGCTGCTTGTCGGTGATGTCGCCCGGTGCAACACCGGTCGGCTTCAGGGACAGGGTTACAGCGACATAACCCGGCTTCTTGTGGGCCAGGGTATTGCGGGTGCGCCAGCGGGCGAAGCCCGGATGCTGCTTGTCGAGTTCGGCCAGTTCGGCAGCCTGGTTGTCCAGGGCCTTGTAGTCCGGGTCGACGAAGTGTTTGGCGACACGATGCACTTCGGCGTCGGTCAGCGTGGTCTGGCCACCGCGAAGGTGCTCCATTTCCGCGTCGACTTTCTGTGCGAAGACTTCCGGGGTCAAGGCTTTGACGAGGATCTTGATCCGCGCCTTGTACTTGTTGTCACGACGGCCATAGCGGTTGTAAACCCGCAGGATGGCGTCGAGGTAGCTCAACAGGTCTTTCCACGGCAGGAATTCATTGATGAATGCTCCCACCACCGGCGTACGACCGAGGCCGCCACCGACCAGCACACGGAAACCCAGTTCGCCAGCGGCGTTGTGCACCGGCTCAAGGCCGATGTCATGGACTTCGATGGCGGCACGGTCGGAGGTCGAACCGTTGATGGCGATCTTGAATTTACGCGGCAGGTAGGCGAATTCCGGGTGGAATGTCGTCCACTGACGGACGATCTCGCACCACGGACGCGGGTCGATCAACTCGTCGAAAGCGACACCGGCGAACTGGTCGGTGGTGACGTTGCGCAGGCAGTTGCCGCTGGTCTGGATCGCGTGCATCTGCACGGTGGCCAGTTCAGCCAGGATGTCCGGAATGTCTTCCAGGGCTGGCCAGTTGAACTGCACGTTCTGCCGGGTACTGATGTGGGCATAGCCCTTGTCGTAGTCGCGGGCAATCTTGGCCATCATTCGCGTCTGGCGCGAAGTCAGTTGGCCGTAAGGCACCGCCACACGCAACATCGGCGCGAAACGCTGGATATAAAGCCCGTTTTGCAAGCGCAGGGGGCGGAATTCTTCTTCGCTCAGCTCGCCTGCCAGATAGCGTCGGGTCTGATCACGGAACTGCTTGACGCGGTCCTCGATGATCCGCTGATCGTACTCGTCGTATACGTACATATAAGTCCTGTTCTCAGGCTTGGGCCGGTCGGATCCAGCTGCGTTTTTGGCTTGCTGAAGTCTCGATACTGCCTCGGCAATTCTGCGCGCACGGCCGCGCACTCCCAACGGAGCCGGGGCAAGATACCAGTTTGCAGTTATGCGCAAAAGTGATGTTTGAGTATATGCAAAGAACCAAAACGACTAATGAGATGCATTGGGCTAAAACCCACATTTGTGGTGCGGGCAATCGTCGTCTTTACTGTGGTCGAGTCTTTATGCAATCACCGATAAAACCGACAAGAGGCGATGCAATGAGCAACCCTACCAAAGCTTCAAAACCCGATAGCACCGTCGATGCCTGGGCGATTCTGTTTCTGATCATCCTGGTCGTGGGCACAGCAGTCTTCTGGGTCAGTCATCAGTAATCGACCCCGTCCGGGCCCTGTCCTGACGATTGTTGGACAAAAACCGGAATAAACGCCGTTTGACGGGAGTTCGCTGGCTATAATGCGCGGCGAATTTTCAGGGCTCGGGCGATCAATGTTGAAGTTTCTGTGTGGTGTACTGCTGACGCTGGGTACGGTCGTGGGACCGTGCGCTCAAGCGGCGTCAGTGTTGTTCCTGAATCCGGGAACCACCAAGGAAGCTTTTTGGGTCAGCTACTCGCAATTCATGCAGGCCGCCGCCACTGACCTGGACATGGATTTGCGCATCCAGTATTCCGACCGGGTGGCCGAAATCACCCTCAGGCAGGCGCGCGAAGCCCTGCAAGGGCCGGTTCGCCCGGACTATCTGGTGTTCGTCAACGAGCAGTACGTCGCCCCCGAAATCCTCCGCCTGTCCCGAGGCAGCGGGGTGAAACTGTTCATGGTCAATAACGCCCTGACCGCAAGCCAGATGAGCCTGCTCGGCTCGCAGCCGGACAACTACCCCGATTGGCTGGGTAGCCTGGTGCCCAACGATGAGGAGGGCGGCTACCTGATGCTCAAGGAGCTGATTCGCCTGCACGGCGCGGTAGGTCCCGGTCAGTTCATCGACCTGCTGGCCTTTTCCGGTTTGAAGATCACCCCCGCCGCGCAGTTGCGCGAGAAGGGCATGATGCGCGCCCTGGCCGAACATCCTGAAGTGCGGTTGCGTCAGTTGGTGTATGGCGGCTGGACCTATCAGCGGGCCTACGAGCAGGCCAAATTGCTATTCAAGCGCTACCCGCAGACCGCGCTGGTCTGGTCGGCGAATGACGAAATGGCCTTCGGCGCCATGCAGGCGTATGCCGAAACCGGCGGCAAACCCGGGAAGGACGCGCTGTTCGGTGCCATCAACAATTCACCGGCAGCGTTGCAGGCGTTGCTGGACAATCGATTGAGCGTATTGCTGGGCGGGCACTTCAGTCTCGGCGGCTGGGCGCTGGTGCAGTTGCATGATGACGATCAGGGCGTGGATGTCAGCCAGTATGGTGGTCGCGACCGGCAGATCCCGTTGTTGCAATTGATTGATCGGGCGCAAGCCAGGCAATTGTTGGCGATGGGCACGGCGCAGAATTTCGGCGTGGATTTCCACAAGCTCTCGGCCAAGGGCAAGCCCACGACGTACCGTTACCCGTTCAGCCTGCAAACGTTGATGCACTGAGCCGGGTTCAAACGCCCGCCAGGAGCAGCACCAGTTTTACGATGCCAAACAGTGTCAGGGCGAACACCGCTGTGAACAGGATCCCCAGAATCACGAAATGACTCGGCTTGCCGTGCGTGAAATCACGCGCGCGGTTTTTCCCGCTTTGCACCCCGAAGGCCGCCGCCATCACGCTGTGCAGCATCTGCCAGAACGTCGGCGGTTTGTTGTCGACTGGGTCGTCCATAAATTCCTCGCCTGAAAGAATGTCCCAAGAGCATAGCCAATCCGGCCGTTCGTGCCGCCGAAGCCGTTGGTAACACACCGGCATTCACGCCATAACTATCTACCGCAGAGGCGCGTTCTTCAAATGGTGTCCTGTCGTTCCATTTGTCAGGAGCGACACCATGCCCCGTATTCACCGAGAAAAAACCAGCCTGCATAGCGAGTTCCTTGAACAGGTCAGCCCCGACTGGCTGATTGACGCCACGCCGGCCAGACGTGCGGCGATAAAAGATTCCCGGGCGCACCTGCCGGCCTGGTATGAAGGCGCGTCCATCGAGCAACGGCAGGCACTGAGCAACAGGTTCAACGCCAGTTTTACCGCCCAGACAGCGCTGGACAAGACGATGTCAGCGCTCCAGGACATCGACACATTCGCCGCCCCGTTGCTCGGCACAGCCTTGAAGGAGCAGTTCGGGATCGACCTGGACGTCAATAAAACCCTGTTGTGCCTGAGGCGACCGCTGGAAGTGGGCGTCTTTGAAATCGAAATCACCTCGTTCGAGGTGCTGAAACTGTCGTTGTTGCAGGCTGCGCTGCATAACTTTGAAGCGTCCGAGTGCGAGGAGGGCGCCTTTCATCAAAAATCCGGGTTTGTTGTAGAAACCTTGACCCCCGGCACGTTTGAAGTCGCCACCGTCGCGATGACGGTCAGGCAGTTCTTGTCACTCTGTCGCACGCTGGATATCGGCGCCCAGTATCAAACCTACGTGAAAGGGTTTTTCCAGCCGGCGGAGGCGCAGAGGGAGGCGACGCTTCGCCAGCAATTCGTGAACAGTCAGAAAACAGCGCTGAGCGCCGCTGCCGAACTGGCCCTGTTGAAAAAGGATATCGAGCCCGAAGACTACAGCATGATCCAGTCGGTGGTCGGCGGTGAAATCCACCCCGTTCTGGGTAACAGGCCGGTGTGGTTTCGCGACTTGAGTTTGATGAAACGAAGAATGACCGGCTGCGTCGTGTTCAGCATCTGTGAACAATACCGCTATACCGATGATTTCATCGTTTACATCCCCCACGACCCGGAGCACCCGCTCAAGCGCTACACCCCTTCGCAGTGGCGTGATGAGTTCAAACGCCAGTTCACCGCCGGTGATGAATCGCCGTCCGATCAGGGGCGCGCGACAGCTCATCAGCGTTTTTTCAGCCAGTTCGTGGCCTACGCCGACCGTCCGTATTATTTCAGCCAGTTCACCCGACCCTCAGCGGACTCGCCCTCTGATCCATGGCGATCCATTTGGGTAAAAGTCGCCCAGTTAGTGCCGCCGATTTCGACCATCGCCCGTATCAAAGAGCTGCCGCCCGAGCCCCAGGCCACGCGCGAGCCGGTCGAAGACCCTTATCTCAATCCGTTCGCTGTCACTCGCAAAGGGGCTGATGGCATCTGGTCCGCCAACAGCGATCTCTGGACCTATCTCTACGAACAGCACCGCGCCAAGGTCATCGCCGACGCGCGCAGTCATGCGGTTCCCACCGCTGACGTCGATGCGAAAGTACGCGCGGAAAAGCTTAATCACCTGCTGGAAATCGGCATGCTGGGATTGAACATGGTGTCGATGTTCGTCCCGGTGCTGGGCGAGATCATGATCACCGTGATGGCCGGGCAGTTGCTGTACGAATCCTTCGAGGGGGCGATCGAATGGAGTGAGGGCGATCGCCAAGCCGCCAAGGCGCATCTGATCGACGTGGCGCAGAATCTGGCGCTGATCGGCGTGATGGCCGGCGGGGGCAAAGTGCTGGGCAAACTGGCAACGCTGAAACCCGAGCCGGTGATCGAGAAACTCGATCACGTCACGCGAGCAGATGGGAAAAGCCGTTTATGGAAACCGGACCTGAGGGCGTATGAAAGCGATCTTGCGCTGGGTCGAAATGCAGTCCCCGACGCACGGGGACTGCACCGGGTAAACCGCAAGACCTACCTCCGGCAGAGCGGCAAGGTCTATGAAGTCACCTACGATGAGCCGCAAAAAAAATGGCGCATCAAGCATCCGACCGACGCTAACGCCTATCAGCCGATCCTCGAACACAACGGGCATGGCGCCTGGCGACATACGCTTGAGCGCCCGCTCCAATGGGACCGCTTGACGCTGCTGCGGCGCATGGGGCCGGTGACCGAGGCGTTGAGCGACGAGCAACTGCTCAAGATCGCGGACGCCGTCGGTGTCGATGACAATGCCTTGCGTAAAATGCACCTGGATCATCTGCCGCCGCCACCGGAGTTGGCTGACGCCTTGCGGCTGTTTGCGGTTGATGTCGGCGAGGTTGAAGCCAGTGATCCATTCATCACCCTGTTGCAACGAGCGTGTCCGGGCCTGGGCGAATCTGCAGCGCAACGGATTCTGCTGGATGCCAGTGCCGAGGAGCTCACTCGCCTGAAAACATCGCGACGAGTCCCGTTGAACCTGCTGGAACAAGCCCGTTGGTATGCGCAGCAGGGGCGTGTGGGTCAGGCCTTTGCCGGTCTGCACCTTGGACGCATGGTTTCGGCTGACAGCCAATGGCTTGCCTTGCACGCACTGGAAAAACTGCCGGGATGGTCCGACGAGGTGCGCCTGGAGATTCGCGACGGCCACATCAACGGCCCGCTGATCGATGGCATCGGCCGCGAGGCCGCTGCGAGTCGCAAGTATGTGGTCAAAAAGGGCCCGGCCTACCAGGCCTTCGATGAACATGGCGAGGCACTCAATAGCGTGCCCTCGATGGGCGACAATTTTTTCGCCTCGATCCTACACGCCTTGCCTGATGAGGCGCGCCAGGCACTGGGTGTTCCCCACGTCAGCCAAAGCGCCGATTTACAGCGGGCCATTGTCGACTCGGCCATCAAGCATCGAGCCGAATTGGCGCAACGACTGGAGGAACGCTCGGGCAGGAACACGACGTTCAAACCGCCCGTACGGGTGACAGAGCGCACCGTGGGCTACTACGCCAGCGGACGCGGCCAAGGGGTCAATCTATCGTTGGTGAGTCGCGTACGGGATGTCTATCCGCTGCTCACCGATCAGCAGGCCAACGGTTTCATCCTCAAGCAATTGCGAGAGGGAAAGACCGACGCACAGATTTTCAGCCATTTGCAGAGGCGCCTGCGTGAATGGCAGGAGCTTGAGTCCACGCTCGATCAATGGGTGGGCGACTCGGTTTCGGAGACGACCTTGCAGTCCATGTTGGGGGGCAAGGCGGCCTCGGCGCGAAACATCAAGCAAGCCTGGCGCAATGCACCGCTGGCCGAGGAACAGGCGCAGCTTCGTTCACTTGAAGTGGTGTGTGACGACCCGATTCCGCCTCTGTCGGCGGATTTTTCACACGTGAATGATTTGCTGCTCTGGGGGCGGTGTGTCACGGACGCCAGCATTGATGCGCTGCTGGGCACCTTCCCCAAGCTGAAAAGCCTGCGGATCAATTCAACCAGCGACGAGTTCAGTAACGTGCCCGCGGCATTGAGCTCAATGCCGGACCTCACCGGCCTGAGCCTGTCTTCGGCGGTGCCCTACGCCGTGGACATGCCGTCGAGGTTGAGTGTGTTGACCACACTTGAAGACCTCAGTGTGTTTTCCTCGGGTTATGCACCGCTGGCACTGGATGTCAGCGGCATGCGCAACCTGCGCGCACTCAAGGTCCTTGCACCCTCGCTGGATCAATGGCCCACCGGTGTGCTTGAACTGCCGCACCTTCAACGACTGGACCTGAAAAGCACCGGGATCAGTACGGTGCCGGACGGTCTGTTCGAGGGGCATGAACGGTTGTGGTCCGGATTGTCGCTGGACTGGTCGAAATTCAGCCGTGAACACTTCAAACCGGCCTATGAGTACGTCAAGAATCACCCACAACACCTTATTGACCGGGAAGAGATGGTCAGGGACTACTGCAAAAGTGAGCTGAAACGTCTGGCTGATGGCATGGATGAGCCTTCCTTGGGCCTGTTCAACCATTTTCTCGAGCAATGGCAGGGTGCGCAGGCCAGGTTCGACGCTGTCGATGCCTTGAGCGAGCAGTTCCGCGTGCTGGACGGGCAGTTGAACGACTGGGCCGGTCGTGCGATGCAGCAGAAAATGGATTTGAAGGAAGTGATGGGGCGGTCCTGGGCGGCGGCTTTTATCAGGACGTGTTGGCGTAACGGTGTGCTCAAGCGCTACGGCGCGCCGGTCGATGCCTCCACGCTTGATCTGCCGAAAGTGCAATTCACTGAGTTTCCGCAACTGCCTGCCGGTGCCTTCGATCATGTCCAAACCCTGTACTTGAGAGGGGTGCAAGCGCCGGCCGAACAGTTCCGTGGTTTTGTTCGAGGGTTTAGCGAACTGCACACTCTCGACCTGAGCGCTAATGGTTTGACCGAAGTCCCGATTGCGCCGGGCGATCTTGCGAAGTTGACCCGTCTCGATCTCTCCGGCAACCGACTGGTCGTCGATCCCGAGGTGCAGCAAGCACTCGATGGCCTGCGCGGGGTTGAATCCCTGGACTTGAGCGACAACCCGCTGAACACGCTGGACATCAGCCGGATGACTCGCCTGAAGGTCTTGAATGTGCGGGGCACGAATCTGCATGAATGGCCGACGGGAACGCAAAATCTGCCGCATCTGGCCTGGCTGGATGTGCGTGGCAGCCAGATATACTCGCTACCGGCCGACCTTGTGGATGACGTGCTGCTCAAGAGCCAGCTGACCGGTATACCGTTGACCGCGCAAGCCATGCAGGCGCTGGAAATGGCTCGGCAACGCATCGAAATTGCCAAAGTCCTGCCGGCGGGCACGCTGGAAAGGTTCGATCTGGAGGAAGTGCCGGCGACCTTCCCGCCGACAGAAAGTGGCCTTTCCATCGCCCGGCAATTGCTGCCGTTGCCGCCAGTGCCTGTGGGCGAGGGCAACGCGCATTTTGCCACACGCCTGCAACGACTGAATCCGGCACTCGCCGATGATGAAGCGCTGCAAGCCATCGAGCAGATGCGCAACCGCGGTGCAACCGAGGTTCAAATCATCGAGCGGCTAGGGGAATGGGATCAGACTTTTGAAGACCTGACGCGCCGATTGAATGGTTGGCTGTTTACCCGGGAAACTCACGGCGCAGGTTGGGCAGTATCGTCGGAGAGTCGCCGACTGGGTGCGATGCGAATCCTCGAATGCTGGCGCGAACGTTTGACGGGCGCGGCAGGTGCGATGGGCGAGGTGTTGAATCTCAACGGTCTGCAATTGGGCGATTTCCCCGAGCTGCCGGCAGTGTTCGCTCACGTGGACACGCTGGACCTGACCGGGGTAAGGCTCACCGCGCAGGGCTCCGACGGTTTTCTCAAGGCGTTCACCGAAGTGAAATCGTTGAAGCTCAACGGCAATGAGCTGCGAGCGCTACCGGAGCCCATCCAGTCCATGGTCAACCTCGAACGGCTGGAACTCTCCGCCAATCGATTGAATGATACCGAGCACTTGTACGCTTCGTTGAACCGACTGGAGCACCTGAAATGGCTGGATCTGGGCTACAACGGGCTGGACGAATTTGATGTCGAGGTGTTTGTGCGACTGGAGACGCTCGACCTGCGCAACAACAATTTGACCGATTGGCCGCAAGGCGTGCTGGACGCGAATCATCTCGGCACACTGAACCTGAGCGGTAACTACCTCACCGCAATGCCTTCCGAGATTCTGGATGGCAGCCACGAGGCGCTGATTGCCGGTACAGACCTGAGCGAAAACTACAGTCTGGAGCTTGAGAGTCTTGAGCAGCTCAGGGATTACCGCGAGGCAGGGGCACGCGAAACGGTGATGGGACTGTCGCGCACTGATCTGGACGAAATGCTGGCCGATGCCAGCGGCGAGGGTGACGGTGAAAGTGAAAGCGTCGAATCCGATGAAACCCTGCCCGAGGTACCGCCCGATTTCCAGCAAAGTGCACCTTGGTTAGCCAACGCGGCTCCCCAGGAACTGGCGGGCAAAACGCAGACCTGGAGGCAACTGGCGGCCGAGCCGGACAACGCGGCGTTCTTTCATTTGCTCTCGCGATTGCAGGACACGCAGGAGTTTCGGGTGGCGAATGCCGACCTGACGCGTCGGGTGTGGACGGTGCTGGACGCCGCCGCCAGCAATAGCGAACTCAGGGAAATTCTGTTCGCCAGCGCCAACACGCATGGCACCTGCGTTGACGGTCGAATCCTCACCTTCAGCGGATTGGAAAGCAAAGTCTTCACCCACAACATCTTGCTCGAAATACCCGCAGGGCGTCTGGCCGTAAGGGGTGAGGCGCTGTTGAAACTGTCGCGGCAGCTTTTCCGCCTGGACAAGGTCGACGACCTGGCAACGAAAGCCGCTGCGCGCAACGGTCGGGATGAAGCGGAAGTGCGCCTGGGTTATCGAATCGGCCTGACGGAGGGCTGGAGCGACGGTCTGGAACTGCCGGGGCAACCGAAACACATGACCTATGCCTCGGGCGTAACGCCCCGACAATTGGCAGAAGCCCGGATCGAGGTGATCAGCGCGGAACAGTCCGACAGTTTCTTTGAAGACTTGATCCAGCGTGATTACTGGGTCGACTACCTCAAGGAAAAATACCCTGAAGAATTCCGCGCACTCGATGAGGCGGAGACGTCCGAGGAGACGGTGGATGTCGACGACGCAACGTTAATGATCAAGCTTTTCGACCTGGCAGCGGCGCGCAACAGCAAGATGATCGAACTGTCACGCCAAGAGGTTGACGCCTCGAACAACCCAGGCACCTGACGCTCCCACAGGGACGAAGGCTGGGTACAAAATTGGGCAAATGACCGGAACGACTGTAGGAGCGAGGCTTGCCCGCGAAGGCGATCTCAAGTACGCCTTCGCGGGCAAGCCTCGCTCCTACAGGGTGTTCGGCGCGCCTTAGTTGTCGTACCCGAGGTTCGGTGCCAACCAGCGTTCGGTCACGCTCAATTCCTGGCCTTTACGCGAGGTGTAGCTCTGCACCTGGTCCTTGTCGATCTTGCCCACGGCGAAGTATTGCGCCTGCGGGTGCGCGAAGTACCAGCCGCTGACCGCTGCCGCCGGGAACATCGCGTAATGCTCGGTGAGGAACACGCCGCTGCGGCCCGCTTTCATTTCGCTGGCTTCTGGATCGAGCAAGGCAAACAACGTCGATTTCTCGGTGTGATCCGGGCACGCCGGGTAGCCCGGGGCAGGGCGGATGCCGGTGTATTGCTCTTTGATCAGCGCCTCGTTGTCCAGGGTTTCATCCTTGGCGTAACCCCAATGCTCTTTACGCACCTGCTGGTGCAGCCACTCGGCGCAGGCCTCGGCCAGGCGGTCGGCCAGGGCCTTGACCATGATCGAGTTGTAATCGTCGCCGGCATCCTGATAAGCCTTCGCCACTTCCTCCGCGCCGATGCCGGCGGTGGTGATGAAACCACCGACGTAGTCGGTCACTTCGCTGTCCTTCGGTGCCACAAAGTCGGCCAGGGAGAAGTTCGGTTTGCCGTCGGTCTTGATGATCTGCTGGCGCAGGTGATGCAGCTTGGCCAATGGCTTGCCGTCATCGCCGTAGACTTCGATATCGTCGTCACGCACCTGGTTGGCCGGCCAGAAACCGAACACCGCACGGGCGCTGATGAGTTTCTCGTCGATCAATTTGGCGAGCATTTCCTGGGCGTCGGCAAACAGCGCGGTGGCGGCTTCACCGACCACTTCGTCGGTGAGGATGCGCGGGTACTTGCCGGCCAGGTCCCAGGAGATAAAGAACGGCGTCCAGTCGATGTACTCGGCCAGCACCTTCAGGTCGATATTGTCCAGCACTTTGGCGCCGGTAAACGTCGGCTTGACCGGCTCGTAGGTGCTCCAGTCGAACTGCGGCTTCTTGGCGATCGCCGCCGGGTAGCTCAGGCGCTCGGTGCGGGCGCTGCGGTTGGCCGTGCGCTCGCGGACGTCGATGTATTCCAGGCGGGTCTTCTCGACGAACGCCGGTTTCAATTCCTTTGACAGCAACTGCGTCGCCACGCCCACGGCGCGGGAAGCGTCGGTGACGTAGATCACCGCGTCGTTGCTGTACTTCGGTTCGATCTTCACCGCCGTGTGCGCCTTGGAGGTGGTCGCGCCACCGATCATCAGCGGCAAGTGGAAGTCCTGACGCTGCATCTCGCGGGCCACGTGGACCATTTCATCCAGCGAAGGCGTGATCAGACCGGAGAGGCCGATGATGTCGCACTTCTGCTCTTTGGCCACTTGCAGGATTTTCTCTGCCGGCACCATCACGCCGAGGTCGACGATGTCGTAGCCGTTACAACCCAGCACCACGCCCACGATGTTCTTGCCGATGTCGTGCACGTCGCCCTTGACCGTGGCCATCAGGATCTTGCCCTTGGCTTCCGGCTTGTCGCCCTTTTCCAGCTCGATGAACGGGATCAAGTGCGCCACGGCCTGCTTCATCACACGGGCGGATTTGACCACCTGCGGCAGGAACATTTTGCCGGCACCGAACAGGTCGCCAACGATGTTCATGCCCGACATCAGCGGGCCTTCGATCACTTCGATCGGCCGGGCAAACGACTGACGCGACTCTTCGGTGTCTTCCACAATGTGCGTGGTAATGCCTTTGACCAGCGCATGCTCCAGACGCTTGTTGACGTCCCAGTTACGCCACTCTTCCGTCTCGGCTTCCTTGACGCTGCCATCGCCCTTGTACTTGTCGGCAATGGCGAGGAGGGCGTCGGTGCCGTTCGGGGTGCGGTTGAGCACCACATCTTCCACGGCGTCGCGCAGTTCGGCCGGGATCTGGTCGTAGATCTCCAGTTGGCCGGCGTTGACGATGCCCATGGTCAGGCCGTTGCGGATCGCATACAGCAGGAACACCGAGTGGATCGCTTCACGCACCGGGTTGTTGCCACGGAACGAGAACGACACGTTGGACACGCCGCCCGACGTCAGGGCATACGGCAGTTCGTCACGGATGTAGGCACAGGCATTGATGAAGTCCACAGCGTAGTTGTTGTGTTCTTCGATGCCGGTGGCCACGGCGAAGATGTTCGGGTCGAAAATGATGTCTTCCGGTGGGAAGCCGACGTCGTTGACCAGAATGTCGTAGGAGCGTTTGCAGATTTCTTTCTTGCGCGCTTCGGTGTCGGCCTGGCCGGCTTCGTCGAAGGCCATCACCACCACGGCGGCGCCATAGCGCTTGCACAGTTTGGCGTGATGAATGAACTGCTCGACGCCTTCTTTCATGCTGATCGAGTTGACGATGCCCTTGCCCTGGATGCACTTGAGGCCGGCTTCGATCACTTCCCATTTCGAGGAATCGATCATGATCGGGACGCGGGAGATGTCCGGTTCACCGGCAATCAGATTGAGGAAGGTCACCATGGCCTTCTTCGAATCGAGCATCCCTTCGTCCATGTTGATGTCGATCACCTGGGCGCCGGCTTCGACCTGCTGCAGGGCGACTTCCAAAGCTTCGGTGTAGTTGTCTTCACGGATCAGCCGAGCGAACTTGGCGGAGCCAGTGATGTTGGTGCGCTCGCCGACGTTGACGAACAGCGAACTGCGATCGATGGTGAACGGTTCCAGGCCCGAGAGGCGGCAGGCCTTCGGAATTTCCGGAATCTGGCGCGGCGCATAACCGGCCACCGCTTTGGCGATGGCTTCGATGTGGCCCGGCGTGGTGCCGCAGCAACCGCCGACAATATTGAGGAAGCCGCTTTGGGCGAATTCTTCGATGACCTTGGCGGTTTCCGCCGGCAGTTCGTCGTACTCGCCGAATTCGTTTGGCAGGCCAGCGTTCGGGTGCGCGGAAACGTGGGTGCCGGCCTTGTTCGACAGCTCCTCCAGGTACGGGCGCAATTCGCTGGCGCCGAGGGCGCAGTTCAGGCCGACCGAGATCGGCTTGGCGTGGGCCACGGAGTTCCAGAACGCTTCCGTGGTCTGGCCCGACAGGGTACGGCCGGAGGCGTCGGTGATGGTGCCGGAGATCATGATTGGCAGTTCGACGCCGAGTTCTTCGTAAACCCCTTGCACGGCGAAGATCGCGGCTTTGGCGTTGAGGGTGTCGAAAATGGTTTCGATCAGGATCAGGTCGGCGCCGCCTTCGATCAGGCCTTTGGTGGCCTCGGTGTAGTTCTCCACCAGTTCATCGAAGGTCACGTTGCGGTAGCCGGGGTTGTTCACGTCCGGCGACAGCGAGCAGGTGCGGCTGGTCGGGCCGAGCACGCCGGCGACGAAGCGCGGCTTGTCCGGGTTCTCGAGGGTTTTCGCGTCGGCGATCTTGCGCGCCAGGCGAGCGCCTTCTACGTTCAGTTCGTAGGCCAGTTCTTCCATGCCGTAATCGGCCATGGAAATCCGCGTGGCGTTGAAGGTGTTGGTTTCCAGAATATCGGCGCCGGCGTCCAGGTAGGCTTTCTCGATGCCGCCAATCACGTCCGGGCGCGTCAGCACCAACAGGTCATTGTTGCCTTTGACGTCGCTCGGCCAGTCAGCGAAGCGTTTGCCACGGTAATCCTGCTCTTCGAGCTTGTAGCTCTGGATCATCGTGCCCATGCCGCCATCGAGAATCAGGATGCGCTCTTTGAGGGCGTGCTTGAGAGCTTGAAGGCGAACGCTGCGATCGGACATTTGGACTACTCGGTAAGGCCATGACGAAGGGGCGGGATAATAGCAAACCTGCGCGCTTTTAGAGCATGTCCGGTTTTTGCATGAATATCGCTCATGTTGGTACGGGTGTCCGAGCGTTAGAATCGCGGCGTTTTTTCATGATTGGGACCAGGGACATGCCTTATCGCGTCATCAGCATGGTGTTGCTGTTTTTAAGCTGGGGCGCCGCCGCGCAGGAACCGGCCATCTCCGCTGGCATTTCCTATACCCGCGACATCCAACCGATCTTCACCGAAAAGTGCGTGGCCTGCCATGCCTGCTACGACGCCGCCTGTCAGCTCAATCTGGGCAGTGGCGAAGGGGTCGCGCGCGGTGCGACCAAGATTCCGGTCTATGACGGCGAACGCAGCCAGGCCGCTGCACCGACCCGGCTGTTTTACGACGCGTTCGGTAAACGCGCCTGGCAGCAAAAAAGCTTCTATTCGGTACTCGACGCCCAGGGCAGCCAGGCCGCGCTGATGGCGCGGATGCTGGAGCTGGGACACACCACGCCGTTGCAGCCCAACG
The DNA here is from genome assembly GCF_044746405.1 of Pseudomonas sp. NPDC086251. Taxonomy (NCBI): domain Bacteria; kingdom Pseudomonadati; phylum Pseudomonadota; class Gammaproteobacteria; order Pseudomonadales; family Pseudomonadaceae; genus Pseudomonas; species Pseudomonas sp. NPDC086251. The sequence continues at coordinate 28,108 of NZ_JBIVBY010000025.1, read as the reverse complement.
CGAAGTTGCCGGAAGACATTGTCCTGGGCCTGAACCGGGAAAACAGTTGCGCCATGCCTGCAGAATTCGAAGGTTATGCCCGGGCGCATCCGAAAGAAGGCATGCCGTTGGCGGTCACCGGCCTGACCGATCAGCAATACCAGACGCTGCAACGCTGGCTGGCCTCCGGCGCGCCCATCGATGAGCAAGGCTTGGTGCCTTCGGCGAAGGAAGCGCTGCAGGTGGTGCAATGGGAAAACCTGCTGAACGCGCCCGGGGCGCGGCAAAGCCTGGTCGGGCGCTGGTTGTTCGAGCATTGGTTTCTCGCTCACCTTTACTTCAAGGACGGCGAGCCGGGGCATTTCTTCCAGTGGGTGCGTTCGCGCACGCCGACCGGCCAGCCGATCGACCTGATCAACACCCGCCGCCCGAACGACGACCCCGGCACTCAGGTGTATTACCGCCTGTGGCCGGTGCAAGGGGTGATTGTGCAGAAAACCCACATCACCTATCCGCTGAGCGCGGCGAAGATGGCGCGGATCAAAACCCTCTTTTATAACGGCAACTGGCAGGTCAACGCCTTGCCGGGTTACGGGCCGGAGCGCCGGGCCAATCCGTTCACCACCTTCGAGGCGATCCCGGCCCAGGCGCGCTACCAGTTCATGCTCGATAACGCCGAATACTTCGTGCGCACCTTCATTCGCGGCCCGGTCTGTCGCGGTCAGATTGCCACTGATGTGATCCGCGATAACTTCTGGGCGCTGTTCCAGGCGCCGGAACACGACCTCTACATCATTGACCCGAACTACCGCGGTCAGGCCACGCCGTTGCTGGCGATGCCGGGGCAGAACGACGACGTCGGCAGTGTCCTGAGCCTGTGGCACGACTACCGCGACAAGCGTAACGAATACGAGGCGCTGCGCCGCGACAGTTACGCCGATGCGCCGGCGCCGAGCTGGTCGACCTTGTGGGCCGGCAACGATAACGCCTTGCTGACCATCTTCCGCCACTTCGACAGCGCTTCGGTGAACAAAGGCCTGATCGGTGACGTGCCGCAAACGATGTGGCTGTTCGACTTCCCGCTGCTGGAGCGCACCTACTATCAGCTGGCGGTCAACTTCGACGTGTTCGGCAACGTCTCCCATCAGGCGCAGACGCGGCTGTATTTCGACCTGATCCGTAACGGCGCCGAGCAGAACTTCCTGCGCTTGATGCCGGCGGATTCGCGGGACGCGTACCTCGACGATTGGTACCAGAACAGCGGCAAGATCAAGATGTGGCTGGATTACGAGGCCATCGATAACGACAAGGAGACGGCGCTCGTCCTGAACGAAAACGACCCCAAACGTGATTTCGCGATGCAGTTGCTGGCCCGCTACGGCGACCTAAATGCCAAGCCCGATCCGATCAATCGCTGTGACGGTGCTTATTGCTCGCGACCGAACATCGATCTGCAATTGCAGAGTGCCGAGCAGGCCTTGAGTCGCCTGACGTCGCGTCCGGCGGCGGGGCTTAAGGTCATCGATCAGTTGCCGGAAGCAACGATGTTGCGTATCGAGACCACCAGCGGCAAGCGTGAGGTTTACAGCCTGCTGCGCAACCGCGCGCACAGCAACGTGGCGTTCCTGCTCGGTGAGTCGCTGCGCTATCAACCGGGGCTCGACACGCTGACCATTTTCCCCGGCGTGCTCAGCAGCTATCCGAACTTCATGTTCAACATTCCGGCCGGGCAGGTGCCCGAGTTCGTCGACGCGATGGAGAACGCCAAGGACGCCCATCGCTTCGAGAAAATCGTCGAACGCTGGGGAATTCGCCGTAGCCATCCGCAATTCTGGTTCTACTTCCATGACCTGAGCCGCTACGTGCATGAGACCGACCCGGTGGAAGAGGGCGTGCTGGACATGAACCGCTACGAGAATCTTTGATCGACCTTTGACAGCTGGCCGGTGTCGGATCTGTAGGCACCGCAAATCCAATGTGGGAGCGGGCTTGCTCGCGAAGGCGGTGTGTCAGTCGACGTTAATATTGCCTGACACACCGCTTTCGCGAGCAAGCCCGCTCCCACAAGAGAAATGCGGCGGATTGCGGATCGGGAGCGGGAGGGCGGTCAATGTTGATTTCAGTGCAGGCACTGCGCGCCATCGCCGCCTGGGCAGTGGTTTGCCACCATTTCATGCAGATTTTCTTCGACTTCAAGGCCCATGGGCCGGTGGGGCAGATGTTCATCGACAAGGGGGCGGTGGGCGTCGACGTGTTTTTTGTCATCAGCGGCCTGGTGATTTTCCTCTCCACCGAGGGCAAGTCGCTGCCGCCGGGGCGCTTTCTGCTGTATCGACTCTTTCGCATCGTCCCGGCGTACTGGCTGTATACGGTGCTGATGGCGTTGCTGGTGGTGTTCGCCAAACCCTTGCTGCCGGATCAGACGGTCGACTGGTCGCATTTCCTGCTGTCGCTGCTGTTCATTCCTACCGAGAACCCCGGCGGCTACGGGATTTATCCGACGCTTAACGTCGGCTGGACGCTTAACTACGAAATGCTGTTCTACCTGCTGTTCGCCTGGGCGCTGCTGTTTCGCTTGCAGGTGCGGTTGCTGGTCGTGGCGGCGCTGCTGTTCGCGGTGTGCCAGGCGTGGACCGGTTATGGCTGGGTCAGCGAGTTCTATCGCTCGGGTATCGTTTATGAGTTTCTGCTGGGGATCGCCATCGGCATGATCTACCGCCGTGGCTGGATCAAGCCGGGCTTGTACCTGCCATTGCTGGGCATTGCCGGCGCGTTGACGGCGATTTATCACTTGGCGCCGCAACCACGATTCCTGACCTGGGGCGTGCCGAGCGCGGTGCTGGTCACGGCGTGCATGTCGCTGGAACGCTTTTTCGCGAACAATCGGCTGTTCAAGCTGCTCGGTGATTGTTCCTACTCGGTGTACCTGATGCACGTGCTGGTGCTGTCTGCCGGCGGTTTTGTCGCACAGCGCTACGGCATAAACCCCTACGTGATGTTCGTTGTTTGCGCGGCGACGATTGGCCTGGGTTCGTGGGCAAGCTACGAATGGGTGGAAAAATGCAGCTATCGGTGGCTTAAAGACTGGATCGACGGCGAACCGGCGGTCGAGCCGGTCCCGGCTCTTTCCCGACAAAAATACTAGGACTTTGTCCGGCGCGATGATTGGCGTAAACTGCGCCCAAGCCTGCGAGGAGTTTCCATGACCGCTATTACCATCACCGACGCCGCCCACGATTATCTGGCTGATCTGCTCTCCAAGCAGAACACCCCAGGCATCGGCATCCGCGTCTTTATCACCCAGCCTGGCACCCAGTACGCCGAAACCTGCATTGCTTATTGCAAGCCGGGCGAAGAAAAACCTGAAGACACGGCGCTGGGGCTGAAAAGCTTCACTGCTTACATCGACTCGTTCAGCGAAGCGTTCCTGGACGATGCGGTAGTCGACTACGCCACCGACCGCATGGGCGGCCAGCTGACCATCAAGGCGCCAAACGCCAAAGTCCCGATGGTCAACGCCGACAGCCCGGTGAACGAGCGCATCAACTACTACCTGCAAACCGAAATCAACCCGGGGCTCGCGAGCCACGGCGGTCAGGTCAGCCTGATCGATGTGGTCGAGGACGGCATCGCCGTGCTCAAGTTCGGCGGCGGTTGCCAGGGCTGCGGCCAGGCAGACGTGACCTTGCGTGAAGGCATCGAGCGCACCTTGCTCGAGCGCATTCCCGAGCTCAAGGGCGTTCGCGACGTGACCGACCACACGCAGAAAGAAAACGCCTACTACTGAGTAAGGTGTTCGCTGCAAACAAAAAAAACGGCGCCCCGTGAGCGCCGTTTTTTTATGGGTGAAATTCACTGACGCCTTCGCGAGCAAGCCCGCTCCCACATTTAATCTCCTGCGCACACAAATTTTGAGCCCGACAAAGATCAAATGTGGGAGCGGGCTTGCTCGCGAAGAGGCCCTATGGGCGATACAAATGCGCATGCCCGGCACGGTACAGCGACGACTCACTAAAATGATCGCTGCCCAACACCCGACCGACCAATATCAGCGCCGTACGCCGAAACCCCTTCGCCTCCACCTTCCCGGCAATATCCTCAAGCGTTCCCACCACCCAATCCTGATCCGGCCAGGTTGCCCGGTGAATCACCGCAATCGGACAATCCGCGCCGTAATGCGGCAGCAATTCAGCCAGGATCTTCTCCAGATGATTGACCCCCAAATGAATCGCCATGGTCGCCCCGTGCTGCGCCAGGCTACCCAGCTCTTCGCCCGCCGGCATCGCGGTCTTGTCGGCGTAGCGGGTCAGAATCACGCTCTGTGACACGTCCGGCAGTGTCAGTTCCGCACCGAGCAACGCCGCGCAGGCCGCCGTCGCGGTCACGCCGGGAATGATTTCAAACGGGATGTCGAATTCGCGCAGGTAACGAATCTGTTCGCCAATGGCGCCATACAGGCTTGGATCGCCGGAATGCACCCGAGCCACATCCTGGCCGTTGGCATGGGCAGTCTTGATCAGGTCGATAATCTGTTCCAGGTGCAATTCGGCGCTGTTGACTACCTGTTCGGCCTGATGGCCTGCCAACACGGCGGTGGGCACCAGGGAGCCGGCGTAGATAATGACCGGGCAGGTGCGAATCAGCCGTTGGCCTTTGACGGTGATCAGTTCCGGGTCGCCGGGACCTGCGCCAATGAAATAGACGGTCATCGTCGGTTCCTGTGAGAAAAGGGTCTGGGCAAGGCTTCAGATGAAGATTGCTCATGATCGAAGACGGGGATTATCGGGGATTTTAGACAGCGCAGGCCAACGCGAGGGTGGCCTGGGCATACTTTTGTCGCGAAATCAGCAGTTTTGCCGGCGCCTGGGACAGGTGTTCGGCGAGGGCGAGGGCGGCACTTTCTGCCACGCCGTAGCAGCCGGTGCGTTCGAACGCGATGTCCGACTGATGGCTGAGTTGCGCTTGATAACCGACCAGTTGCGCACTGCTGAAATAAATCAGCGGCAGCGACAGTTGTTCGGCCAGTTCGATCAGGCCAGGCTCATCGCGCTTCATGTCGATACTGGCCAGGGCCCTGATCTGATGAAGTCCGATTTGATGCGCCTGTAACGCCTGATCGAGCAATGCCCGCAGCGTGCTGACGGGGCAGCCGCGCTGGCAGCCCAGGCCGACTGCCAGGGTCGGCGCTGCGCGGGTATCCGTCATGCGTGGTATTGACCCGCGCTTTTGCGGCGGAACAACCAGGCACTGATCAGGCCCAGGGCCAGCCAGAATCCCATGTTGGTCAGCTGCGACGCGATTTTGAACTGGGTTTCCAGCGCTTGCGGAGCGAGCATCGAATGCACTTCCGGTTGCGGAGCGCCGATCAAGTGAGGAACGGCCAGGATCGCCGCGCCAAGGACTTTCATCAGCCAGTGGCGGCTAAACACGATCAAAGCGATACCGACGGCGGTGGAGGCCGCCGCGCCAATCCACCAGAACTGCCGTTGCGCCAGATCGGCCGCAGCGGTGCCCGGCAACTCAGGCGGCAGGCCGAGGGTCGGCGCCAGCACGAACGTCGCATAACCGGCCAGGCCCCAGAGCAAGCCCTGCGAGGTTTTGGTCGGTGCGCGCAAGGTGTAGAGACCGGCGAGCATCAGGGCGAAACCGACAGCGACCACCAGATTGCCGCCAGTGGTCGACAGCACGCGCTGCCAGCCGTCTTCTGGCTCCCAGGCTTCGGCGTCGTGGGTGTGAGCGGCCACGGCGCCCTCAGCGTGTTCGTGCATTTCAACGGCAGCAGGTTCGGATTTTTCGTAGGTTTCGGCCTGCAAAATCAACGGAGCCACCCAGAAGCTTTGCAGCAGGGTCAGCAGCAGGGCGGCCAGCAGTCCGGTGAAACCTGCGGTTTGCGCAATACGCTTGATCATGTCGGCAGGTCTCAATGGCACGGGAAAGCGGAGCTGTGACGGGTGTCGTGCGCGGCGTTGTGCACCGCTTCGATGTGCGAGAAACCGGCGAAATACACAAGACTGGCGCCAAGGATCGATGCGCAAACGGCAGCGGTCAGGCGTTGAGTCAGGGTCGTGGTGGTGCTGGCAGTGCTCTGATCGGTGTTGCTGCCGGTGCTGCTGATAATCGACATGGCGCTTCCCTCTGGTCTGTCAGTGGGGTGAATAGAGCGCATGGAAGATCCCTGCGAGTCGGGCGCGCAGAGGTTCAAACAGCGCCCGCCCACCGCGGGTTTGTTATTCAGTGAACGTATCGGTCACTGTGTGTTGCGGGCCGGTCTCCGGGCTCACGAGGGGCTAAGGCTTACGCCAACACCTGCAAGCATCACCTTCCCATGCCGAACTGCTGGCACAGTGGATCTGACGCTTCGCTCGCTTACCGTTGCGGGGGCAGCACCGGACTGACATGGCCTTGAGTAAAGCACATGATTCACCGGTTTCCCGTTTCACCCTGTGAAGGGCACCCGTAACAAGGTGAGTAGGAGAGCATGGCCGGGGGTTGGGCGTCAATTGGCAGGGGTTCTCAGTTGATACCGAGTCGCTCTCTTCGCGGGCAAGCCTCGCTCCTACAAAAGCACCGCGGCCCTGTAGGAGCGAGGCTTGCCCGCGAAGGCGTCCTGATGGCCGCTACAAGACATTGACCCGCCCCCACACGATGCGTAGCCTTGCGCTTTCGAGGTTCTTCGGCGTGTTGCCGAAGCTAAGAAGGGAACGCGGTCGATGCCGCGGCTGCCCCCGCAACTGTGAACGGTGATGTTCGCTGCCACGCCACTGCAAACGCCGTCCAACGGCTTCGCGGGAAGGCGCAGCCAACGCCAGTCCAACGATTGGCACACCGTCAGCCAGGAGACCTGCCTCGACACAGATTCTCACTACAACCGGGCGGGGTGATCCGGTGGCGAACTCTTCCGCGCGCGCACGTCGCAGCGATTGTCGTCCCGTATGCCCGCCACCTTGCCAAAGGGCATCCGATGAAAACACTGGCCAAACTCCCCGTCACCATCGTTACCGGCTTCCTCGGCTCGGGCAAAACCACCTTGCTGCGGCACATGCTCGACAACGCTCAGGGCCGCCGCATCGCGGTGATCGTCAACGAGTTCGGCGAGCTGGGCATCGACGGCGAAATCCTCAAGCAGTGCGCCATCGGCTGCACTGAAGAAGAAGCCAACGGCCGCGTCTACGAACTGGCCAACGGCTGCCTGTGCTGCACGGTTCAGGAAGAGTTCTTCCCGGTGATGCGCGAACTGGTGGCCCGTCGCGGCGACCTCGACCACATCCTGATTGAAACCTCGGGCCTGGCCCTGCCAAAACCGTTGGTTCAAGCCTTCCAGTGGCCGGAAATCCGCAGCGCCTGCACCGTCGATGCGGTGATCACCGTGGTCGACAGCCCGGCCGTGGCCGCCGGCACCTTCGCCGCGTTCCCGGATCAGGTCGATGCCCAGCGCAAGCTCGACCCGAACCTCGATCACGAATCGCCGCTGCACGAATTGTTCGCCGACCAACTGGCCAGCGCCGACCTGGTAATCCTCAACAAGGCCGACCTGATCAGCCCGGAAGACCTCGCCCGTGTGCGCCTGGAAGTCGCTGAAGAACTGCCGCCAGCGGTCAAAGTCATCGAAGCCAGCAGCGGTCGCGTTCCATTGGACGTACTGATTGGCTTGGGCGCCGGTTCCGAAGAGCACATCGACAGCCGTCACAGCCATCACGATCACCACCATGAAGGTGAAGACGGCCATCACGATGAGCATGACCACGACGCCTTCGATTCCATTTCCATTGAGCTGCCGCAAGCCGACGAAAGCCTGCTAATGGACGCACTGACGCAATTGGTAGTCCAGCACGGCATCCTGCGCGTCAAAGGTTTCGCCGCGATCCCGAACAAACCGATGCGTCTGCTGATCCAGGGTGTGGGCACGCGTTTCGACAAGCACTTCGACCGTCAGTGGGGCGCCGATGAAGCGCGCACCACGCGTCTGGTGTTGATCGGCCAGGAACTGGACGCCGCCCTGCTCGAAGCGCAACTGCGCGCTGCGCTCAGCGTTTAAGCCATGCACCTGCTCAGGACCCAGCCCGGCGGTTTCGTCTCGGATGACAACATTGCCGACCTTGGGCAAACCCCCGCCGAGCTGGTGATCCTGTGCAGCGGTGATTCCAGCCTGGCGCTGCTCGCCGAAGCGGCGCAGCAGTTGCCCGACGATTACCCGAGCGTGCGCCTGGCCAACCCGATGCAGGTGCAGAATCACGCCTCGGTCGACCTGTACGTCGACGAAGTGTTGCGCCATGCCAAGGTCATTCTGATTTCGTTGCACGGTGGCATCGCCTATTGGCGTTATGGCGTCGAGCAACTGGTGCAGCTCTCGGAGCGTGGTGTGCAGCTGATTCTGGTGCCGGGCGATGATCGTCCGGACCCGGAGCTCAGTGATCTGAGCACCGTGCCCGCCGAAGACCGCGACCGCCTCTGGCAGTTTTTGCGTCAAGGCGGCATGGGCAATGCCCTGGATTTTTTCCGCTGCCTGGCCAATCGCTGGCTGGAACGCGACTATGCCTGGGCCGAGCCGCAAACCCTGCCGCGCACCGCGATCTACCATCCACAAAAAAGCCCCGCCGACCTTCGCGATTGGCAAGCCGACTGGCAGGCTGATCAACCGGTGGCGGCGGTGCTGTTCTACCGCTCGCATTTGCAGGCGGCGAACACCGGCTTCATCGATATTTTTTGCCAACGACTGCAAGCGGCGGGGCTCAACCCGCTGCCGATCGCCGTGGCCAGTTTGAAGGAGCCCGGCTGCCTGACGGTGGTTGAGGACCTGCTGGACGAGACTGAAGCGACGGTGATTCTCAACACCACCGGCTTCGCCCAGTCCAGCCCCGAAGCACCGCACCTGCGACCGTTTCGACGCAACATCCCGGTGATCCAGGCGATTTGCGCCCAGGACAACGAACCCGGTTGGCGCGCCAGCGAGCAAGGCCTCGGCCCGCGCGATCTGGCGATGCACATTGCGTTGCCGGAACTGGACGGGCGGATCATCAGCCGCCCGATCAGCTTCAAGGATTTGGCGTGGCGCAGTGAGCGCAGTCAGTCCGATGTGGTCTGCTACCGGCCACAACCGGAACGCATGGATTTCGTCGCCGAACTGGCGCGGCGCTGGATCGATCTGGCGCGGGTGCCGAACGCTGAAAAACGCATCGCCCTGATCCTCGCCAACTACCCGACGCGCGATGGCCGCATCGGCAATGGCGTCGGCCTCGACACGCCGGCCGCGGCGCTGAACATCCTGCGTGCGTTGCATCAAGAAGGTTATCCGCTGCCCGCCGAATTGCCGGCCAGCGGCACCGCGTTGATCCAGCAGTTGCTCGGCGGCGTCAGCAATGACCTCGACACGCTCGACCAGCGTCCGTGCCAGCAAAGCCTGGCGATGGGCGACTACCTGCTGATGTTCAACGCACTGCCCGAGGCCAACCGCGAAGCAGTGCTGGAACGCTGGGGCGTGCCCGAGAGCGACCCGATGTGCCGTGGCGGACGCATGATGATCGCCGGGCTGCGTTTCGGCCTGACCTTCGTCGGGATTCAACCGGCGCGGGGGTATCAAGTCGACCCGAGCGCGGTGTATCACGATCCGGACCTGGTGCCGCCGCACGGCTATCTGGCGTTCTACTTCTGGTTGCGCAACACCTACGGCGCCCACGGCGTGATCCACGTCGGCAAGCACGGCAACCTCGAATGGCTGCCGGGCAAGGGTGTCGGGCTTTCGGAAAATTGCTGGCCGGACGCGCTGCTCGGGCCGTTGCCGAATATCTACCCGTTCATCGTCAACGATCCGGGCGAGGGCGCCCAAGCCAAGCGTCGCACTCAGGCCGTGATCATTGATCACCTGATGCCGCCGCTGACCCGCGCCGAAACCTACGGTCCGCTGCGCAACCTTGAGCTGCTGGCCGACGAATATTACGAAGCGCAATTGCTCGATCCGCGCCGTGCCCGGGAGTTGCAGCGCGACATCCTGCAACTGGTGCGCGACACGCACATCGACCGCGAATTGCAACTGGACGAAAAACTCGACAGCGACGCCGACGCGGCGATCTGGCTGCCGCGTCTGGACACCTACCTGTGCGACTTGAAAGAGTCGCAGATCCGCGATGGCCTGCACATTTTTGGCGAATCGCCGACCGGGCGCTTGCGCATTGATACATTGCTGGCGCTGCTGCGGATTCCTCGTGGCGACGGGCGCGGGGCACAGTCGAGTTTGCTGCGGGCGTTGGCCAAGGCGTTCGCGTTGGGGTTCGATCCGCTGGATTGTGCGTTGGCTGATCCGTGGACCGGACCACGTCCGGTTGAATTGCAAACCCTTAACGATGAACTTTGGCGCACCGCAGGCGATACCCGCGAACGCCTGGAATTGTTCGCCGCCCAACTGATTTCCCAAACGGTGAACGACCCCTGTAGGAGCGAGCTTGCTCGCGATGGAGTGTCAGCCAAATCACTATCGACTGACACTCCGCTTTCGCGAGCAAGCCCGCTCCCACAAGAACCCGGCTGGTCGGAAGTGAACGCCATTCTCGACAATTTGCGCGAAGTCGTCGCCCCACGCCTGGACGCTTGCGGTCCGGCAGAAATGCGCGGCTTGCTCGACGCTCTAAGCGGCCGTTTCGTCCCCGCCGGCCCCAGCGGTGCGCCGAGTCGCGGTCGTCTGGACGTGCTGCCGACCGGGCGCAACTTCTATTCGGTGGACGTGCGCAACCTGCCGACCACCACCGCGTGGCGCATCGGTTTCCAGTCGGCAACCCTGATTCTTGAGCGGCATTTGCAGGACCACGGCGACCACCTGCGGCAACTCGGTCTGTCGGTCTGGGGCACCGCGACCATGCGCACCGGCGGCGACGACATCGCCCAGGCCATGGCGCTGATGGGCGTGCGCCCGGTGTGGGCCACGGGTAGTCAGCGGGTCGACGATTTCGAAATCCTGCCGCTGAGCTTGCTCGACCGCCCGCGCGTGGACGTGACCTTGCGCGTCTCGGGATTCTTTCGCGATGCGTTCGCCAACCTGATCCGCTTGTTCGACGCTGCAGTGCAAGCAGTCGCGGCACTCGATGAGCCGGACGATCTCAACCCGTTAGCCGCCAAGGTCCGCGCCGAGCGTGAGGCTTTATTGGCAAGTGGTCTGGATGAGGACGCAGCCCGACGTCAGGCCGGTTGGCGCATCTTCGGCGCCAAACCCGGTGCGTACGGCGCGGGTGTGCAGGGCGCCATCGACGGTCGTTTGTGGCAAAGCCGCGAGGACCTGGCTGAGGTTTACCTGAACTGGGGCGGCTACGCGTATGGCGGTTCGGACGAAGGCACCGCTGCCCGCGAACAATTCGCCCAGCGTCTGAGCCAGGTGCAAGCGGTGCTGCAAAACCAGGACAACCGCGAGCACGATTTGCTCGACTCCAACGATTACTACCAATTCCAGGGTGGCATGCTCGCCGCCGTGGAAAGCCTCAGTGGCGAAGCGGCTGCCAGTTACCATGGCGATCACAGTCAGCCGGATCTGCCGAAGATCCGCACGTTGAAGGAAGAACTGAACCGGGTGATCCGTTCCCGGGCCGCCAATCCGAAGTGGATCGACGGCGTGAAGCGACATGGCTACAAAGGCGCGTTCGAACTGGCGGCCACGGTCGATAACCTGTTTGCCTTCGATGCCACCACGCAGTTGATCGACGATCACCAGTACGCGTTGCTGGCGGAGGCCTATTTGCTGGACCCGGCGACCCGTGATTTCGTCCGTGAGCACAACCCTCACGCATTGCGCGACATGACCGAGCGGATGCTTGAAGCGCAGCAGCGCGGGATGTGGAAGGAGCCCGGTGAATACCGCGAGGCACTGGAAAATCTGTTGCTCGACATCGAAGAAGACGGCTAGCGCAATTCCCCTGTGGGAGCGGGCTTGCTCGCGAAGGCGATCTGCCAGTCAACGATGATGGCGTATGTAATGGCCTCTCGCGAGCAAGCCCGCTCCCACAGGGATTTAAGTGCCTGTGATATTTGTTGATGGATCACCGACCATGACCGAGATTTAATAATGACCGACACCCCGCATTTCCCGCTCTCCGCCGTGGTCGGCGCCGACGACTTGAAGCTCGCCCTGTACCTGACCGCCATCGACCCGAAAATCGGCGGTGTGCTGATCGAAGGCCCGCGCGGCATGGCCAAGTCCACCCTGGCACGCGGCCTCGCGGACCTGCTGGCCAGCGGCCAATTTGTCACCTTGCCCTTGGGCGCCACTGAAGAACGTTTGGTCGGCACCCTCGACCTCGACGCAGCCCTGAGCGAAGGCCGCGCGCAATTTTCCCCCGGCGTGCTGGCCAAGGCTGACGGCGGCGTGCTCTACGTCGATGAAGTGAACCTGCTGCCCGATCACCTCGTCGACCTGTTGCTCGACGTGGCCGCCAGCGGCACCAACCTGATCGAGCGCGATGGCATTTCCCATCGGCATTCGGCGAAGTTCGTGCTGATCGGCACCATGAACCCGGAAGAGGGCGAATTGCGCCCGCAACTGCTCGACCGCTTCGGCCTGAACGTCGCCCTCAGTGGTCACACCCAGCCGGCCGAACGCGGCCAGATCATCCGTCGGCGACTGGATTTCGACAGTGATCCGCAACGCTTCTGTGCCGAATGGGAACGTCAGCAGCAGTCGTTGCGCGAGCGTTGCCAGAAAGCGCGTAGCGCATTGGCAAGCATTCCTCTCGACGATCAAGCGCTGGCACAGATTACCGAGCGCTGCTTTGCCGCTGGCGTCGATGGCTTGCGCGCCGACCTGGTCTGGCTGCGCGCAGCCCGAGCCCACGCGGCGTGGCGAGGGGCAAGTGGTATCACCGAGGAAGATATCGACGCCGTTGCGGAGTTCGCCTTGCGCCATCGGCGCCGCGAACAGTCGCCACCGGCGCCGCAACAATCCCAGGCCCCTTCGGCCCAGCCTTCCAGCCCGAGCGAAGGCCAGGGCCAATGGGGTGAAATGCCCGCGCAAGCGCTGCCGGTGGGCGCCCGTCGTGAAGTGCCGAGCTGGCCAAAAAAGCCTTAGGCATTCGCCCTCGATCTGACGCGGGGGCGAATGCCAGACCCCATGCCGGACGCCTGGACAACGGCAAGCAAGGCAAGCGTCACGCCGCCCGCAACGGCTCGATCAACTGGCCTGGCACCTTGCTCAACGGCCGCCCGCGTCTGCGCGCTGACGTGCTGTTTCACCTGCGCACCCGTTCACCCCATGAACTGTGGCTGGTGATCGTCGACGCTTCGGCCTCGACGCGCCGTCATCAGGCGTTGAGTGACGCCAAGGGATTGCTGGCGCAACTGTTCGACGATGCCTATCGCCAGCGTGCACGCCTGGCCTTGCTGACAGCCAGCGGTGTCGCGCCGAAATGGCAGGTACAAGGGCTGAAGGCTTCGACGGGTTTGCGTCATTGGCTCGATGGCCTGGGCGCCGGTGGCGGCACGCCGTTGCTGGCCGCATTGGGCGAGGCGGGGCAGTGGCTGGCGGCACGGCAGAAGCGTTTTCCAGCGGAGCGGCAGCGGTTGTTGTTGGTGACGGATGGTCGTCTGAAGGAGTGGCCATCGTTGCCGGCGCTCGACTGTCCGGGGCTGCTGATCGATATCGAGCGCGGGCCGATTCGGCTTGGCCGGGCGAAGCAGTTGGCATTGGAACTACAAGCCGATTATCGACATATCGATGAGCTGATTTCAGGCTGAGTCTTGTGTTGTCTCTGCCGGCCTCTTCGCGAGCAAGCCCGCTCCCACATTCGATCTCCATTTTTTGATCGAACACGGACTAATGTGGGAGCGGGCTTGCTCGCGAAAGCATCAGCTCGGTGCCGGATAATCACGCTTAATCTGCATCGCCTGCCGATACTGCCGAGTCCGTCGGGCGATATACAGCCGATCAACAATCAACGCCCATATCGCCGACACCTCAGGCCGGGTCTTGCGCCCGCGACTCAGGCGACTGAGCTGGAACTTGACCACCGCCATGCTCGCCAGCGCCGCCAGCGGTTTGCGTTTCCAGCGAATCGGCGGCAGTTGCGGATGGCTGTTCTGACCTGCACGCCAACGTTTGACCAGGTCGGGTTCAATCGCCAGTGCCGTGCCGATGCCGGCCATGGCAATGCCGCTGTCAAGCACCTGTTCGACAATCGCCAGGCGCCGGATGCCGCCCGTGACCATCACCGGCATCTTCGCCACGCCAGCCAACTCACCGGCCATCTCCAGAAAATACGCCTCACGCGCCAAGGTCCGACCATCGCGCGCCTCGCCTTGCATGGCCGGCGCTTCGTAGCTGCCGCCGGAGAGTTCCAGCAGGTCGATCTGTTGTTCGTTGAGCCACTGGATGACGTGTCGGGCATCGTCGGCATCGAAACCGCCGCGCTGGAAGTCCGCCGAGTTGAGCTTCACCGACACGCAGAACTGCGGTGAGACGGCTTTACGCACAGCACTGACCACATTGATCAGCAGACGCGCACGATTTTCCAGCGAGCCACCCCAGCGATCGGTCCGGCGATTGGTCAGCGGCGAGAGGAATTGACTGATCAGATAACCGTGCGCGGCATGAATCTGCACGCCGGTAAAACCGGCTTTTTCCGCGAGAGCGGCGCTGGTGGCGAAGCGTTGAATCACCTCGTCGATGTCGGCCTCGCTCATTGGCTTGGGCTCGGCAAACATCTTTGAAAACGAACCGAGATCCAGCGCCACCGCCGAAGGCGCCCAGGCTTGCTGGCCGAGGTTGGCCATGGTCTGGCGCCCGGGATGATTGAGTTGCACCCAGAACTGCGCACCACCGGCACGGCCGATGCGCGCCCATTGGCGGAAGTGTTCAAGGTCGCGCTCGTCTTCCAGCACCACGCCACCGGGACCGGTCATGGCGCGGCGGTCGATCATCACATTGCCGGTCAACAGCAGCCCGGCTTCGCCTTCGGCCCAGGCCTGATACAAGTGAAACAACGCGGCGGAAGGCGCCTGTCCGGTGTCGGCAAGGTTCTCTTCCATCGCAGCTTTGGCGATACGATTGCCGATGGTCTGGCCGTTGGGCAAATTCAACGCTTGGAAGGGCGACATGCTTGACTCCTCATCAGTGAAGAGCAGAGGCTAAGCTTAAAGTTAACTTTAATGTCAAGCAGGCAAATGAGGCGATGATGAAGATTGGTGAATTGGCGCAGTTAAGTGGCTTGAACGCATCGCGCATTCGGTTTTACGAGGCTCAGGGCTTGATCCGTCAGGTGGAGCGTCAGGCCAACGGTTATCGGCGTTACCCGGCGCAAGTGTTGCAGACCTTGCAAATCATCCAGTGCGCCCAGCAGGCCGGGTTCAGTCTGGAAGAACTCAAGCAGTTGCTCCCCGATAACGTGACCGGTGCGTTCAATCACGACGAACTGGTGGCGGGCCTTGGGCGCAAGATCGAGCAGATTGAAGCCATGCAACTGCACCTTGCCCAGAGCAAGGCGCAATTGCTGGGGTTGCTCGACAACATCGAGGCCAAACCCGAGGGCATGGCCTGCGATGCGAACGCCGAGCGGGTGCTGGCGTCACTCAAGCATGAGTGACGTTCGCAGCCTTCACCGAACCGCTCGACACGGTTGGAATCGGCTTGCGCATCAGCGTCCCCACCACCAGCGCCCCGAGTAAGGCCAGCAAACCCGCGACCCACAGCAGCAGACTGAACCCGCCGACGAAGGCCTGGCGCGCCAACGGTTCGACCACCGTGCGCGCAGCGTCGGGCAGCAGGCTCATCGCCGCCGCCATGTCACCGGCCACCACCCGCGAGGCGATGCCCTGGGTTTGGCCGAGCCATTGCGCGCCGTGTGCGGACAGGCTGGTGCGCAACAACTGTTCGGTGTGGCTGGATAGCAACGCACCGAACACGCCGATGGCCAGCACAATCGCACTGAAACGCATGGTGGTGCTCATGCCCGACGCCATCCCGGTACGCTCCCGTGGTACGCACGCCATGATGTTTTTTTGTGTATCGCCATTGAGCAGCCCGGCACCGGCACCGGTCACGGCAATCGCCAGGGCGAAGGGCAGGTAGCCGCCGCTGCTGACCGCCCAGGCGCTGAGCAGGTTGCCGCTGCCGACCAGCGTCAGACCGGTGGCCATGATCGTTGCCGGGGCGAATCGGCTGGCCAGGCGCACGCCGATGCGCGGGCAAATCAACATGGTCAGGGCAAACGGCAGCATCCCCAGGCCCGACGCGATGGCCGAGAAACCCAGGCCGTTTTGCAGGTAGAACGGCAGCAGCGTCATCATCACCTGGGCGCAACCGGCGTAGGCAAACATGCCCAACAGCGCGCCGATGAAACGCGGGTGTTTGAACAATTGCAGATCGACCATCGGCCGCTGCTGCATCCGTTCAATCACCACGAACAGCCCAAGCAACAGGCCGCCGCCGATGAGTCGGGCGTAGGTCAGCGGGTTGCTCCAGCCGATCCGGTTGGCCTCGATCAGGCCCCAGATCAAACACAGCAAACTCGCACTGAACGCCAGGCTGCCCCATGGATCGAGGCGTGCCGATTGCGGGTCTCGAGACTCCGGCACCGCGCGCCAGACCATCGCCATCAGGAACAAACCGACGGGCAGATTGAGGTAGAAAATCCAGCGCCAGCCCATGTATTCAGTGATCAGCCCACCGACCGTCGGCGCGGCGGTCATCGCCACGCCCATGCACGCACCCCAGAACGCCCAGGCCTTGGCCCGTTCGACTTCGTCGTGAAAGGTGTGGCCAATGGAGGCCAGTGCCGAAGTCAACAGCAACGCGGCGCCGACGCCTTTAACGGCACGGGCGATGTCGAGAAACAACGCGTTGGGCGCGGCGCCACAACCGATGGACGCGAGGATGAAAATGCCCAGGCCCCAGAGCAGGGTTTTCTGTCGGCCGAAGCGGTCGGCGATGCTCCCGGCCGGCAACAGCAGGGCGGCGAAGGCCAGCATGTAGGCGCTGACCACCCATTCGATATCCGCGAAGTTTGCGCCCAGGTCCCGCGCGATCGTTGGCAGGGTGACCGCGACTATATTGGTGTCGAGGACGATCAGCGAGCAGACGCCGGAGGCTGTCAGCAGCGTCAGGCGCGGGTTGACCCGGCTCATGGCCGGATTGCCTTTTGGGCAAGATCATTGATCACAACGGCAATCTGGGGTTTGACGTACATGGCGCTGGCTCTCTACTGTGATTGCCAGTGAGTTTATCGTGGCCCATTAAAGCCTTCGTTAGCCAGGCATCGGGACTTCATTACCTTTGAGCTAATACACCCATGGACATACGGCATTTCCGCTATTTTCTGGCCGTTGCCCGGCAAGGCAACTTCACCCGCGCCGCCGAGCAACTGGGTATCGCGCCGCCAACCTTGACCCGGCAGATCCAGGACATGGAGAACGAACTCGGCACCCGCTTGTTCGTGCGCCAGACACGTGAAGTCAGCCTGACCGAAGCCGGCGCCGCGTTGCTGATCGAGGCCGAGGCGACCGTGCGCCAATTCGAATACGCCCAGCACAACGCCCAGCGGGCCGGGCGTGGGGATATTGGTCATATCGAACTGGGTTACGTGGCCTCGGCGGTCTATTCGGGCTTGCTGCAAAAGCAGGTGCAGGCCTTCAGTCGCGAGTGTCCCGATGTCAGCCTGAATGTGCGGGAAAGCCCCATGGCGTCATTGCCGGCGATGGTGGTCGAGGGGCGATTCGACATTGGTTATGTGCGCTCACCGATGACCTTGCCCGAAGGCCTGGACGCCATTCGCCTGGACGCCGAAGGCTTTGTGCTGGCGCTGTCGAGCGAGTCCTGGCTGTGTCGTTTGCCCGAGATCAATCCAGAGCACCTGCAGAACGAGACATTCATCCTCCCGGAACAAATCAGCGGCACGCTGCAAGTCGCCGCCGAGGGCGGCTTTGCACCGAAACTGGGGGCGCAACCGGGCGGCCTGGTGGCGGTGATTGCGTTGGTTTCGTTAGGGCAGGGCGTGGCGGTGGTGCCGGAGTCGGTGGTCGGGCACGTCGGTTTGCCCGGAGTGTTATACCGGTCGATCAAGGGCTGTGAAGCGAGTTCGTGGTTGTCGCTGATCTATCGGCGGTTCGAGAAATCAGCGGCGGTGTCGCGGTATATCGAGAAGGTCAGAAACCTTTAAGAGCAAAAGCTTCGCGAGCAAGCCCGCTCCCACATGAGTCCACGTTCTATCAATTAATGGAGATCAAGTGTGGGAGCGGGCTTGCTCGCGAAGACGGCCGTCAGAATAACGATATCTCAAGGTTTTACAGATTTTGTAATGATTTCCGGCTGTAGGAATTGTCCCCTTCGCCTGTACGATCCAAGTCCTTTTTCCTTTCAGGACTTGCATGAACACCCTTCTGGAGCCTCCCGGTTATCCTTTCTCCTCGCGCCACCACGCGGCCTTGATGCACGCGAAACATCCCGTCTTTCGACTTCCGAACGCCTTTGACATTGCAGCCCCACGGCCTCTGCGCCGCGCCTTGCCGTGCCCGGCATTCTGAATTCACTGACGAGATCGAGACGTTTTTATGGAATGGATAGCTGACCCCACCGCGTGGCTGGGCCTGTTGACGTTGATCGTGCTGGAGTTGGTGCTCGGCATCGACAACCTGGTGTTCATCGCGATCCTGGCGGACAAATTGCCGCCCGAGCAGCGCGACCGTGCGCGAATCATCGGTTTATCCCTGGCGTTGCTGATGCGCCTGGGCCTGCTGGCGAGTATTTCCTGGCTGGTCACGCTGACTCAGCCACTGTTCGAAGTGTTCGACAAGAGTTTCTCCGGTCGCGACCTGATCATGCTGTTCGGCGGTGTGTTCCTGTTGTTCAAGGCGACCATGGAGTTGCACGAACGGCTTGAGGGCCATGTCGGCCAGCGTTCGTCCAATGCGGCTTACGCAATGTTCTGGCCGATCGTCGCGCAGATTGTGGTGCTCGATGCGGTGTTCTCGCTCGATGCGGTGATTACCGCCGTGGGCATGGTTGATGAACTGGCGGTGATGATGACCGCGGTGATCATTTCCATCGGTCTGATGATTGTCGCCAGCAAACCGCTGACACGTTTCGTCAACGAACACCCGACGGTGATCATGCTCTGCCTGGGGTTCCTGATGATGATCGGCTTCGCGCTGACCGCTGAAGGCCTGGGCTTCCACATTCCGAAGGGCTACCTTTACGCGGCCATCGGTTTCTCCATCCTGATCGAAGTGTTCAACCAGATCGCCCGGGCTCGACGCAAAAAATCCATGCAAGGCATGCGGCCGATGCGTGAGCGCACAGCCCATGCGGTGATGCGTTTGCTTGGCGGTCGCAAGCTGGCGGTGGAAGAGGTCGGCGAGGAAATTGCCGACATGCTGGACAGCGGTGAAGCGTCGAGCGAAGTGCTGTTTGATCGTCGGGAGCGCGTGATGATCAGCGGCGTGCTGCAACTGGCCGAGCGGCCGATCCGCAGCTTGATGACCGTGCGCGCTGACGTCGATCACATCGACCTGGCCGAGGACGCCGAGGCGATTCGTACGCGGCTGATGCATTCGTCCTACTCGCGGCTGCCGCTGATTCGCGACGGCGCCGTGGATGAACCGCTGGGCTTCGTGCACAAGAAGGAATTGCTCAAGGAATACCTGGCCGGCAACCAGCCCGATCTTGCGCACCTGGCGCGCCAGACCGTCAACCTGCTGGACAGCTATTCGATCCTCAATGCCCTGGAACAAATGCGCAAGGCGTCGACCCACATCGCCTTTGTGGTCAATGAATTCGGCGACTTTGTCGGCGTGCTGACCATGACCGACATCCTCGAATCGATCGCTGGTGAGCTGCCTGACGCCAGCGAAATCGAAGGTCCGGATGTGGTTGAAGAGAAGGGCGGATTTGTCGTCAGCGGCGCATTGAACCTGGCGCGGGTGCGCCAACACACCGGGTTTGCTGCGGAGCCGACCGACGACTATCAAACCCTGGCCGGGTTGGTGGTGAGCCTGCTCGATCGTTTGCCGATGATCGGCGACAGCCATGAGTGGGAAGGGTGGCGGATGACCGTCATGTCGGTGGAAGAGCGGCGGGTGACGCGGGTGTTTCTGGCTCGCGTTGGCGGGTAATTTTTCGCTGAATCTGAAGGCCCCTTCGCGAGCAGGCTCACTCCCACATTTGATCTCCATTGTTTGATGGAGCGCGAACTAATGTGGGAGCGAGCCTGCTCGCGATGAGGTCCTGTTGAGCGCTGCCGCATTCGTTGATTGACAGAACATTCCTACGCTCACCATCCCATCCTGGAATTTTCCCACGGGAATTTGGACAGAACTCACGCGATTGCAGGACCCGCCCGATAGGAGACTCGGAAATTGAGAAGGATGTGAAGTGGTAACTTCTATACGTCCTTAACTGCTCATGGTCACCGCCCCTCTATGTCAAAAGCATTGAAGTCAGATTCGCTTCGGAGTGCTATTTTTAGCACTCCTAAAAGCACTCTAAGGGGCATCTTCATGACACATATCGTGCTTTCGCATGTTGTAGCGAGTATTTCTGAATTGAAAAAAAACCCGATGGGTACGGTTGCCGCCGGTGGTGGTCAATCAGTTGCGATCCTCAACCGTAACGAACCGGCTTTCTATTGTGTGCCTGCCAAAGAGTATGAGGCGATGATGAATCGCCTGGAGGATCTGGAGCTGATAGCCCTTTGTAAAGAGCGCGAAAACGATCCGACCATAAAGGTTTCAATTGATGACCTATGAGCTGGAATTTTCCGAGAAGGCCTGGAAAGAATGGAAAAAGCTTGGGGCAAATTTGAGGGAGCAGTTCAAAAAAAAGCTTCAGGAGCGGCTTGGAAACCCGCACGTTCCAGCCGATCGACTTAGCGGTCTTGGAAATGCGTACAAAATCAAGCTGCGCAGCGCCGGGTATCGAATGGTTTATCGCGTCATTGATGAAGTGCTGGTAGTGACTGTAATAGCAGTCGGGAAAAGAGAGCGGGGCGACGTTTACAGCGACGCGGGCGAGCGATAATGCCTGGCAGCACCTCTGCTCCATTTCAGCCATCACCGCACCCACTGTGAACCTGATACCCGCCCTCCGTAGCCAACGGTAGCGCTTCTTCACTTGTGCCTTTCGTAACACCGCTTGCGCCGTTTTGCGCATCCCTCTGATTCAAAACACTTTTCAATCTCCTCTACATTCCCTCCGCATCCTGTGGCACACTTTCTGCTGTCTATTCCGTTGTTACACACCAACGTCCGGTATAACGGAATACACATCACCCTGGAGTGCTTGCCATGCATCGCCGACCTTCTTTGTTCAAAGCGTGTGTTTTTCTTTTCGCGGCTTCGGCTGCTGCCATGGGTGTTGCTCAGGCGGCGGACAGTAAGCTCGATAGCGTGCTGGCCCGTGGCAAATTGATTGTGGGCACGGGCAGTACCAATGCGCCGTGGCACTTCCAGGGCGCGGACGGCATGTTGCAGGGTTTCGATATCGATATCGCGCGCATGGTGGCCAAAGGGTTGTTCAACGACCCGAGCAAGGTCGAGTTCGTGGTGCAGTCGTCCGATGCGCGGATTCCCAACCTGCTGACCGACAAGGTCGACATGAGCTGCCAATTCATTACCGTGACCGCCAGCCGTGCGCAGCAGGTCGCGTTCACGCTGCCGTACTACCGCGAAGGCGTCGGCCTGTTGTTGCCGGCCAACAGCAAGTACAAGGAAATCGAAGACCTGAAAGCCGCTGGCGACAGCGTCACCGTGGCGGTGCTGCAAAACGTCTACGCCGAAGAACTGGTGCACCAGGCGTTGCCTAAAGCCAAGGTCGATCAATACGACAGCGTCGACCTGATGTATCAGGCGGTGAACTCTGGCCGTGCCGATGCCGCCGCCACCGACCAGTCTTCGGTGAAATACCTGATGGTGCAGAACCAGGGCCGCTACCGCAGCCCGGCCTACGCCTGGAGCCCACAGACTTACGCCTGCGCCGTTAAACGCGGCGATCAGGACTGGCTGAACTTCGTCAACACCACCTTGCATGAAGCCATGACCGGCGTTGAGTTCCCAACGTACGCGGCCTCCTTCAAGCAGTGGTTCGGGGTCGATTTGCCGACACCCGCCATCGGTTTCCCTGTCGAATTCAAATGATCCCGTGAGAGTGGGGCGGTTTTAAATCGCCCCGCTCAAGGTACTGCTGACCATGAACTATCAGTTGAATTTTGCCGCCGTGTGGCGCGATTTCGACACCTTGCTGGCGGGGCTCGGTCTGGGCCTCGAACTGGCCTTGGTGTCGATCGCCATCGGCTGCGTGATCGGCCTGCTGATGGCGTTTGCTTTGCTCTCGAAGCACCGCGCGTTGCGGGTGCTGGCGTCGGTGTATGTGACGGTGATCCGTAATACGCCGATTCTGGTGTTGATTCTGTTGATCTACTTTGCGTTGCCGAGCCTGGGGATTCGTCTGGACAAGATCCCGTCGTTCATCATCACCCTGTCGTTGTATGCCGGGGCGTACCTGACCGAAGTGTTCCGTGGCGGACTGTTGAGCATTCCCAAGGGCCAGCGCGAAGCCGGGTTGGCCATCGGGCTCGGTGAATGGCAGGTCAAGGCCTACGTCACCGTGCCGGTGATGCTGCGCAATGTGCTGCCGGCGCTGTCGAACAACTTCATTTCGCTGTTCAAGGACACCTCGCTGGCGGCGGCGATTGCCGTGCCGGAGCTGACGTATTACGCGCGCAAGATCAATGTCGAAAGCTACCGGGTGATTGAAACCTGGCTGGTCACCACAGCGCTCTATGTTGCGGCCTGTTACCTCATTGCCATGCTGCTGCGTTACCTCGAGCAGCGTCTGGCGATTCGCCGATAGGAGGCCCCCATGTACGAATCCCCCAGTTGGTTGCATGAGTTATGGGTCGCCCGGGAAGTGCTGTGGCAGGGCTTTTTGACCAGCGTGCAGGTCTCGGCGCTGGCGATTCTGCTGGGCACGATGGTCGGCATCGTCGCCGGTCTGGTGCTGACCTACGGCACGTTCTGGATGCGCGCACCGTTTCGCTTTTACGTCGACCTGATTCGCGGTACGCCGGTGTTTGTATTGGTCCTGGCCTGCTTCTATATGGCCCCGGCGCTGGGCTGGCAGATCAGTGCGTTTCAGGCCGGTGCGTTGGGGTTGACGCTGTTTTGCGGCTCCCACGTCGCCGAGATCGTGCGCGGTGCATTGCAAGCGTTGCCCAGCGGCCAGATGGAGGCGAGCAAGGCCATCGGCCTGACGTTCTTTCAATCCTTGAGCTACGTGCTGTTGCCTCAGGCGTTGCGGCAGATCTTGCCGACGTGGGTCAACTCCTCCACCGAGATCGTCAAGGCCTCGACCTTGCTGTCGGTGATCGGTGTGGCCGAACTGCTGCTCAGTACGCAGCAGATCATCGCTCGCACCTTCATGACCCTGGAGTTTTACCTGTTCGCCGGATTTCTGTTTTTCGTCATCAACTACGCCATCGAATTACTCGGCCGGCACATTGAAAAGCGGGTGGCCTTGCCATGACTCAGACTCAAGCAACAAAAACGCAAAACGGCCAACCCCTGCTGGACATTCGCGGGTTGCACAAAAAGTACGGCCAGCTCGAAGTGCTCAAGGGCGTCGACCTGACCATGCAGCGCGGCAACGTGGTCACGCTGATCGGCTCCAGTGGCTCGGGCAAGACCACGCTGCTGCGTTGCGTGAACATGCTCGAAGAGTTTCAGGGCGGGCAGATCATGCTCGATGGCGAGTCCATCGGTTATGACGAAATCAACGGCAAACGCGTGCGTCACGCGGAAAAAGTCATCGCCCGTCATCGCGCCATGACCGGCATGGCGTTCCAGCAGTTCAACCTGTTTCCGCACCTCACCGCGTTGCAGAACGTCACGCTCGGTCTGCTCAAGGTCAAGAAGCTGCACAAGGACGAGGCCGTCGCACTGGCGGAAAAATGGCTGGAGCGCGTCGGTTTGCTGGAGCGTCGCGATCACTATCCTGGCCAGTTGTCCGGCGGTCAGCAGCAGCGCGTGGCGATTGCCCGGGCCATTGCGATGAACCCGAGCCTGATGCTGTTCGACGAAGTCACCTCGGCCCTTGACCCGGAGCTGGTCGGCGAAGTGCTGAGCGTGATCAAGGGCCTGGCCGAAGACGGCATGACCATGCTGCTGGTGACCCACGAAATGCGTTTCGCCTTCGAGGTCTCGGACAAGATCGTCTTCATGAATCAGGGGCGCATCGAAGAGCAGGGGCCACCCAAGGAGCTGTTCGAGCGCCCGCAATCACCGCGTCTGGCGGAGTTCCTCAAGAACACGCGCTTTTAACCGTTCACTTTCAAATCAGGAGAAACACTCATGAGCATTACTCGTTACGGCACCGGCAGCTCCGCTGCAGGCGGCACGCCTCGTCCTTTCGCCCGCGCCGTTGAAGCCGATGGCTGGCTGCACGTTTCCGGGCAGGTGCCGGCGGTGGACGGCGAGATTATTACTGGCGGCATTGTCGAACAGACCCATCAGACCATGAAGAACCTGATCGCGATTCTCGAAGAGGCCGGTTATGGCCTGGAAGATGTGGTGCGTGCTGGCGTGTGGCTGGAGGATCCGCGGGATTTCACCAGTTTCAACAAGGTGTTCTCCGAGTACTTCAAAAGCGAACACGCACCGGCTCGGGCCTGCGTGCAGGCGAACATGATGGTCGACTGCAAAGTCGAGATCGACTGCATCGCGTACAAGAAAAAGGCCTGAGACTTGCGGTGAATTCTTCGCGGGCAAGCCTCGCTCCTACAGACGACGATTACCTGTAGGAGCGAGGCTTGCCCGCGAAGACGGCCTAACGGTCACTGCAACACCCTAGGTAAACTCCCGGCATTTTGAAGGGGAACCACTGACATGACCGAAGACACCATCAAGCGCCGGGCTCGCGGTCTGGACCGGGCGTTCGATATCCTCGATTTCCTCAAGGAAATCGGCCAACCCCTGCGCCCGAACGAAATCGCCAGCGGCATCGGTAGCCCGAAATCCACGGTCTACGAACTGGTGGCTTCGCTGCTGGAGCGACGGATTCTCGAGCCTGTGGGCAAGGACGGTCACGTCTACCTCGGCCGTCAGCTGTACTTCCTCGGGCAGGCGCATTTGCGCCATTTCGACCTGACCCGCGAGGCCGATCACGCCTTGCAGGAGATCGTCAGCCAGACCCACGAAACCGCGCAGATGTGCCTGCTCAACGGGCGCAAATACACCGTGGCGTTGATGAAGGAGGGCGAGCGGCATTTCCGCATTTCCTCGGACATCGGCGAGAACGCGCCGATCCCCTGGACCGCCTCCGGACGCTTGCTGCTGACGCATCTGAGCGATCAGGAAATCATCGACCTGATCGACCACGACGACTTTATCCTGCCGGGTGGCGAACGCTTGCCGCTGGAACAGTTTCTCGGAGAAATCCGTCAGGCCGGTCTCGACGGATTTTTCTCTTTCGATAGCGTCGCCGACACCTTTACCCATTGCTTCGCCGCCCCGGTCAAAGACCCCGGCGGCGTGGCCATTGCGACCCTGTGCATCGTCGCCCCACGGGCCGATGCGAAGAAAAACTACAACGACTATCGCCGGGTGCTGATCGACAGCGCCAACAGCCTGGCCCGTCGCATCAACGAATAACAGCGGCTGCCTGCGGCCGCGAATGTGAGGAGTTCGACCATGTCTTCTGCCAAAAATACTGCCGCCGTGGAAAAGGGCTTTGCCCACACCGGCGCCAACCTGGTGCGCGACGTCAGCCTGCCAGCGCTGGTGCTGCATCGCGAAGCACTGGAGCACAACATTCGCTGGATGCAGACCTTCGTCAGCAACAGCGGCGCGGAACTGGCGCCCCACGGCAAAACCAGCATGACCCCGGCGCTGTTCCGCCGCCAACTCGACGCCGGTGCCTGGGGCATCACCCTCGCCAGCGCGACCCAGACCCGTGCGGCCTATGCCCATGGCGTGCATCGGGTGTTGATGGCCAACCAGTTGGTCGGCACGCCGAACATGGCGCTGATCGCCGATCTGCTGGCGGACCCGGCGTTCGATTTCCATTGCATGGTCGATCACCCGGACAACGTCGCTGACCTCGGCGCGTACTTCGCCTCGCGTGGCGTGCGCTTGAACGTGATGATCGAGTACGGCGTGGTCGGCGGTCGTTGCGGTTGCCGCTCGGAAGAGGAAGTCGTCGCCCTGGCCAAAGCCATCAACGCGCAACCGGCGTTGGCGCTGACCGGCATCGAAGGCTACGAAGGCGTGATCCACGGTGATCATGCCGTGAGCGGGATCCGCGAATTCGCCGCGTCCCTGGTGCGTCTGGCGGTGCAGTTGCAGGACAGCGGCGCCTTCGCGATTCCCAAGCCGATCATCACCGCGTCGGGTTCGGCCTGGTACGACTTGATCGCCGAATCCTTTGAAGCGCAGAACGCCGCCGGGCGTTTCCTCAGCGTGCTGCGCCCCGGCAGTTACGTGGCGCACGACCATGGCATCTACAAAGAAGCGCAATGCTGCGTGCTCGACCGTCGCAGCGACCTGCACGAAGGCCTGCGCCCGGCGCTGGAAGTCTGGGCGCACGTGCAATCGTTGCCGGAGCCAGGGTTTGCGGTGATCGCCCTGGGTAAACGCGACGTGGCCTACGACGCCGGTTTGCCGGTGCCGTTGTTGCGTTACAAGGCTGGCGTGGTGCCGGCGACGGGCGACGACGTGAGCGCCTGCAAGGTGACCGCGGTGATGGATCAACATGCGTTCATGACCGTGGCGCCGGGGGTTGAGTTGCGCGTGGGCGACATCATTTCGTTCGGCACGTCGCACCCGTGCCTGACGTTCGACAAGTGGCGGATCGGCTGCCTGGTGGATGAGCATTTGAACGTCATCGAAACCATGGAAACCTGTTTCTAAGGTCTAGACCGCGGCGCGGCTTTCGCGAGCAAGCCCGCTCCCACAGGGGAACGCATTCCAATGTGGGAGCGGGCTTGCTCGCGAAGAGGCCCGCTCAGACACCACCGCAACACCAGAGACCCCACACATGCACACCATCAACACCCTCGGCCCCAACACCCCGCGCATCGCCCTGATCGGCGAATGCATGATCGAGCTGCAACAGCGCGCCGACGGCAGCCTGCAACAAAGCTTCGGCGGCGATACCCTGAACACGGCGGTCTATTTGTCCCGGGAGTTGGCCGAGGGCGGCACGGTCGACTACGTCACGGCACTGGGCGATGACAGTTTCAGCGATGCCATGTGCCAAAGCTGGGCCGCCGAAAACCTCGGCCTCGGCATGGTCCAGCGCTTGCCGGGCCGACTGCCTGGCTTGTATTGCATCCAGACTGACGCGGCCGGCGAACGGCGTTTTCTCTACTGGCGCAACGAGGCGGCCGTGCGCGATTGCTTCACCACCCCGGCCGCCGCACAGATCCTGGCGGCGTTGCCGGATTACGACGTGCTGTATTTCAGTGGCATCACCTTGGCGGTACTTGGCGTGCAAGGTCGGGAGAAGCTGCTGGAAACCTTGATCGAGGCCCGGCAGCGGGATGCGCGGATCGTTTTCGACAACAACTATAGGCCACGTTTGTGGGCCTCGATCGAGGAAGCGCGGGCAGCGTATCGCAGCGTTTTACCCTACGTCGACCTGGCGTTGCTGACGGTCGATGACGAGCAGGCGCTGTTTCATTTTTCCGATGTCGAGGCGGTGTTTGCCGCTTATGAGCAGATCGGCACGCCTGAAGTGGTGCTCAAGCGTGGCGCCGAGGCGTGCCTGATTCGTTGTGATGGCGAGTTGTTTGAAGTGCCGGCTCAGGTGGTTGAGCGCGTGGTGGATACCACGGCGGCGGGGGATTCGTTCAGCGCGGCGTATTTGGCCAGTCGGCTGAAAGGTGGCAGCCCGGTGGAGGCGGCCGAGGCGGGGCATCGGTTGGCGAGTCGGGTGATTCAGGTGCCTGGGGCACTGATTCCGAAGTAAAGGGTGAATGGCCGCTGGCTGCGCCATCGGATCGCGAGCAGGCTCGCTCCCACAGGGTTTGTGGACACTGAAGATCCACTGTGGGAGCGAGCCTGCTCGCGATGAGGCCCAAGCCGAGAGTGTCAGATTTTTTGTGTGCGGGCCGATAACGGCCTGCCGTTAGGCAGGCCTTCATTTCACCAGTTTGGTCTGATGAATCGATCTCCGTAC
>NZ_JBIVBY010000024.1:67538-112216 GCF_044746405.1 Pseudomonas sp. NPDC086251 | reverse complement strand
CTGTTCCAGCTTGTGCTCGACCAGCTCTTCGAAAATCATCACCTGCAGTTTGCCCAGACCTTCGAAGCCCAGCACCTTGGCGCCGGCCTTCTTGGCGATAGCACGCGCCTTGTCGATGTCGTTCAGGTCGTCAGCGGTCAGCTCAGGGTTGTACTTGAGGATCGAGTCGAACACCGACAGACGCACGAACGGTTCGCCGAA
Source organism: Pseudomonas sp. NPDC086251 (assembly GCF_044746405.1). Taxonomy (NCBI): domain Bacteria; kingdom Pseudomonadati; phylum Pseudomonadota; class Gammaproteobacteria; order Pseudomonadales; family Pseudomonadaceae; genus Pseudomonas; species Pseudomonas sp. NPDC086251. The sequence goes on along the minus strand of NZ_JBIVBY010000024.1, from coordinate 112,015 downwards.
GTGGAACACCTTGTCGCCGTAAGGGACGTCGGTGCTGCCCAGCACCAGCTGCGCCAGTTCGCGGAACAGTTCTTCGGTCAGGTCCATGTTGTCTTCGTAATCGGCGTACGCCTGGTAGAACTCCAACATGGTGAATTCAGGGTTGTGACGGGTCGAAACGCCTTCGTTACGGAAGTTGCGGTTGATCTCGAACACTTTTTCAAACCCGCCAACCACAAGCCGCTTGAGGTACAGCTCAGGCGCGATACGCAGGAACATTTCCATGTCCAGCGCGTTGTGGTGAGTTTCGAACGGCTTGGCCGCCGCGCCACCCGGAATGGTTTGCAGCATCGGCGTTTCCACTTCCAGGAAGTCACGCTGCATCAGGAAGCTGCGGATGTGCGCAATCACTTGCGAACGTACGCGGAAGGTCTGGCGCACTTCTTCGTTGACGATCAGGTCAACGTAACGCTGGCGGTAGCGCTGTTCGGTGTCGGTCAGGCCGTGGTGCTTGTCCGGCAGCGGACGCAGGGACTTGGTCAGCAGGCGCACTTCAGTCATTTCGACGTACAGGTCGCCCTTGCCGGAACGCGCCAGGGTGCCAACGGCGGCGATGATGTCGCCCATGTCCCAGGTTTTCACCGAGGCCAGGGTTTCTTCGGACAGGGTCTTACGGTTGACGTAGACCTGAATGCGACCGGTCATGTCCTGGATCACCATGAACGAGCCACGGTTGAGCATGATGCGACCGGCAACCTTGACCGGGATTGCAGCCTCTGCCAGCTCTTCCTTGGTCTTGTCCGCGTACTGTTTCTGCAAGTCTTCGCAGTAGTTTTCGCGGCGGAAGTCGTTCGGGAAGGCATTGCCCTTGGCGCGCTCGGCAGCCAGCTTTTCCTTGCGCAGGGCGATCAGGGAGTTTTCTTCCTGTTGCAGGGCTTGCGGGTCGAGTTCTAGGTCGCTCATGTCTTTAAATATTCCATCACAGGTTCGTTGCCCCTGCCTGGCGGCAGGGTTCGCGGGCAAGCCTCGCTCCTACAGGATCGCGGAGTCCGTCGATCCTGTAGCGCGTGCCTTAGAGCCCTTGTTTCAAGCTTGCTACCAAGTATTCGTCGATGTCGCCGTCGAGCACCTTGTCGCAGTCGCTGCGTTCGATGTTAGTGCGCAGATCCTTGATCCGCGACGCATCGAGCACGTAAGAGCGAATCTGGTGACCCCAGCCGATGTCCGACTTGGTGTCTTCCAGGGCCTGGGAGGCGGCGTTGCGTTTCTGCACTTCCTGCTCGTACAAGCGCGCCCGCAACATTTTCATCGCGGTGTCTTTGTTGGCGTGCTGGGAGCGTTCGTTCTGGCAGCTGACCACGGTATTGGTCGGTACGTGCGTTATCCGTACGGCCGAGTCGGTGGTGTTTACGTGCTGACCACCGGCACCCGAGGAGCGGTAGGTATCGATGCGCAGGTCCGACGGGTTGATGTCGATTTCGATGTTGTCATCGATTTCCGGCGACACGAACACGGCCGAGAACGAGGTGTGGCGACGGTTGCCGGAGTCGTACGGGCTTTTACGGACCAGACGGTGCACGCCGATTTCGGTACGCAACCAGCCAAAGGCGTATTCGCCCTTGATGTGGACCGTGGCGCCCTTGATCCCGGCGACTTCACCGGCCGACAGTTCCATGATGGTCGCGTCGAAACCGCGTTTGTCAGCCCAACGCAGGTACATGCGCAGCAGGATGTTGGCCCAGTCCTGGGCTTCGGTACCGCCGGAGCCGGCCTGGATATCCAGGTAGGCGTTGTTGGCGTCCATTTCACCGCTGAACATGCGACGGAATTCGAGTTTTTCCAGGGATTCGCGCAGACGCTCGACTTCGGTCGCGACGTCATCGACGGCAGCCTGGTCTTCTTCTTCGGCGGACATCAGCAGCAATTCTTTGGCGTCGGCCAAGCCGGTGTGCATTTCGTCGAGGGTTTCGACGATCTGCGCCAGCAGGGACCGCTCGCGGCCCAGTTCCTGAGCATACGACGGGTTGTTCCAGACATTCGGATCTTCAAGCTCGCGATTGACTTCAGTCAGACGCTCATGCTTTTGATCGTAGTCAAAGATACCCCCGAATAGTTTCGGAGCGCTCGGACAGGTCCTTGATACTGTTAAGGATCGGGTTGATTTCCATGGCGGGCAGCACTCGTTGGCGAACTTTTGAAAGCCGGCGAGTATACCGTAATCAGGCTGTCACGGCAGCCCGCCTGGCGGCTTTAGGGGCGAATGATTTGGGCGCGCGATGATGCTTGCCACTCGCTGACAGCCCATTGCGCCGCTTCCAGCGCGCCCTCCATGTACCCGGCCTGCTCACGCGCCACCTCGCTGCCGGCCAGGGACAGGTAAGGCGACCAACCGCCCTGGACCCCGGACATCCCCGTAGCGCTTGCCCCGTGAGCGCCTGCCACTTGATCGGCACCGGTCGCTGTCAACTCGTCCGCCGCCCAGTCCTTGATGAACTCGGCATGCGGCGTGGCGGCCCTGGCGCCGAATAGCCGCACCAACTGGGCACGACATTGCTGCATCAGCGCGTCCTCGCCCACGTTGCGCCGCGAAGCCGCTGCCAATCCGATAAACCCGAATAACGCCGCCCCGCCCGTTCCGCTGGAGGCATCATGGATTTCCACCAGCGGGCCAACCATGCTTTGCGCCATGCCGGACAGGCCGTCGTCACGCCAGAACGCCTGGTCGTAGACCGCGACGTATTTGGCGTGGGGCGCCACCCAGGTCGGCGTATCGACCCAGCGTTGCTGCTCGACCGGGTTCAGCGGCGGCTCGAAGCAAACGGTTTGGGCGATGATCCGTGGCGGCATGGCGAGCATCACATGGGCACATTCAAATGCTACTTCCTCGCCGATAGCATTCTGAACGGCCAATTCAACGCCTCCTTCCACTTGCCGCGCCGAAACCGCCCGATGCTTCAGAAGCAAGTGGCCACCGGAAAGCGTACCGGCCAACGCCTCGACCAACATCCCGGTGCCACCGGCAATTCGCATCGATTCATTACCCGACGGATACCCGGCCAATCGCTGCGGCGGCTCAAGCCTGAAGCGTTCAACCAGCATGTCGCCCTCAACCGGTTGCGCGAAGGTACGCAAACCCAGTCGCCCGACAAGGCGCGTCATGTGCGGCTGGAAATCCGGCCAGAACCAGGACGGGCCGAGATCAAATGAGCGGGCCGACAGAATGCGCCCGCCCACCCGATCACGCGCTTCAAGCACGATAAAATCCACGCCCGACCGGGCCAACAGCCAGGCCGCGTACAAGCCGCTCAGGCCCGCACCGACGATAATCACCTGAGTCCGCTTCATTAAAAACGCTCCAGTTGCGCACGCAGATCCAGTTCATGAGTCCAGGCCGAGTGTGGCTGGTGGGCCAACATCCAGAAGCTTTCCGCCAGCGCGACAGGGTCCAGCTCTGTGCCATCCGCATCGCCGATCAGCCCGTCGAGTATCACGTGCGCCACATGAATACCCTGAGAATGGAACTCGCGCGCCAGTGACTGCGCCAGCCCGCGCAAGGCGAATTTGGCCGAAGCGAAGGCAGCAAACCTGGCGCCGCCACGCAGACTGGCGGTGGCTCCGGCGAACAGCAACGTTCCGTGCACCGCCGGCAGCATTCGCGTGACAGCCTGCTGGCTCACCAACATCGCCGACAACACCATTGAGCGCCAAACGCCCTCGAAAGCCGCGGCCGACAGCTGCAGATAGGGCGCGATCAACAAATCGCCCACCATATGAATCACCACCTCAGGCACGCCATGTTGCCGCTCGATTTGCTCGAATGTCGCCTTCACTTCAGCTTCCTTCGTCAGATCGCACGCAATGGCAAAGTAGCCGGGCAGCGGCCATTCGCGAGCCGAGCGCGACAGACCGACCACCCGGTAACCGCCCTCGGCAAACCGCGCCGCCAGCGCTGTACCGAGGCCTTCACCGATACCGGCCAGCACCATCAGGGGTTTATTTTCAGTGTTGTTCATGACTCACGCACCTCGAATGGCCTGACTTGAGATAGAACACTGCCCCGCTGGCGCCAGCGCAAAACCGCGCCCGACCGCCGGCCGGCAAACGCAGCCAGGTAAGCGGCGGACACTCATCCGACAATTGCCCTTTGAGCACCAACACTTCGACGCCGACGCCGACGATTGAATGTTTGTATTCCTCAAACGCGTTCAGAGAGATCAGATCGACACGCTCGTTTTGGTCGTCGAACAAACACTGCGTCGGTGTGGGGCCATTCGGATCAAAGGCCTTCAGCCGAATCGGTTGATGTTCATCTGGCTTCATCTGCATCAGTTTGACGAACAGCAGCGCCCCGGCAGCGCTCGACGGCTCATGCACCGAACCCGGCGGATTACGCAGATAAGTGCCCGCCGGATAGTCCTGGTCTGCATCGGAAAACACCCCGTCGAGCACCAGGATTTCTTCGCCACCCGGATGGGAGTGCGCGGTAAACGAGGCCCCCGGCGCATACCGCACCAGGCTGGTGGCCCGGGCGTGTTCGCCGCCGATGCGATCGAGCATGACCCGCTCGACGCCGGGCAGTGGCGAGGCGGTCCAGTGGAACTGTTCGGGGCGAATGATGACTCGTTGTGAGAAATCGGCGTTGATGTGCATAGCTTTCTCCCGTCCAACCTGCCCCCTTGTGGGAGCAAGCCTGCTCGCTCCCACAGGGGATTGGGTTTACAGATGGCCGAGGGCGGCGTGGGCATCCAGCACGCGCGCGGAGTACGTCACCGCCGCGCCGGCGTTCAACGCAATCGCAACCCCCAGTGCCTCGGCGATTTCCTCACGACTGGCGCCATGCTTGACCGCCGCTTGGGTATGCACCGCGATACAACCGTCGCAGCGGGTCGTCACGCCGACGGCCAGCGCGATCAACTCGCGGGTCTTGGCGTCCAGATGCCCGGTCCTGGCCCCGGCACCGTCCATCGCCTGCAAGCCGCGAATCGTATCCGGACTCAGCTTGGCGAAGTCGCCGACCCGGGCCAGCAACTGCTCTCTGTAACCGTTCCAGTCCATCATGTTGATCACTCCCCTTTTCAGTTGCGACCGGCAGTAACGCCACCGTCCACCGGCAGCACGGTGCCGGTGATCCACGAAGCCTGGTTCGACGCCAGGAACAGGATCGCCTGCGCCACATCCGCCGGTTGGCCATTGCGCCCCAACGGGTGGAAAGCGTTGAAAGTCGGCAGTGTTTCCTTGACCTGTTCAGCAGTCATGAAGGTGCCGTACACCGGGGTCTCTACCACCGCCGGAGCGACGGTGTTGATGCGGATATTGAGCGAGGCCAGTTCGAGGGCGAGGTTGCGGGTCAAGGCATGCACGCCGGCATTCGCGGCGGAATAGGCCGCCGACGGGGTCGCGCCGATGGCTTGCAACGCCCACAGCGAGCCGGTCTGCACGATCGCGCCGCCACCGCGCAATTGCATCGCCCGGGCCGCGGCCTGGGCCATGAAGAATTTGCCCTTGAGAATGATGTCCAGAAAGCCGTCGTACTCACGCTCATCGACTTCAAGGAACGGTTTCGGACTGAACACCCCGGCGTTGTTGACCAGGATATCGACACCGCCAAACGCACGGATCGCCTCATCCACCAGTGCCTTGGCCGTGGCCGGGTCAGCGATGTCGCCAGCGACGAAACGCACGTGCGCACCGCTTGGATCAATGGCGTCGGCAGCCTGGGCCAACTTCGCCTTGTCACGGCCACCAATCACTACCGATGCGCCGGCAGCGACCAATTGCTCGGCCACTTCTTTGCCGATACCTGAACCGCCACCGGTGACGATGGCAACCTTCGAAGAAAAGTCGTACATGGAATGATCCTTTGGGAGTGCAGAAGAGTGCTGATTTTCTGCCTCGCGACATTCCCCGACAAACCAGATAATCTTTGAATCCGATAAAGAAAATCTTTAATGGAAAACCATGAAATACCCAACCTACCTCAATGCACTCAGGGCCTTTGAAGCTGCGGCGAGACACCAGAGCTTTTCCGAAGCGGCAACGGAATTGAACGTGACACCCGCAGCCGTGGGGCAGCAGGTGCGGGTGTTGGAGGCGTGGTTGGGTGTGCCGCTGTTTCATCGCGCCAACAGCGGCACCACCCGACTGGTGCCGACCGACGCGGCGCGCGCGGCGTTGCCCGACATTCGCGCCGGGTTCGATCGATTGAGCATGGGCCTGTCGCGACTCAAGGACGCGTCCGACAGCGGCGTACTCACCGTCACCGTCAGCCCGGCGTTCGCCGCCAAATGGCTGCTGCCGCGGATCGAGCGTTTCCAACAGGCGCATCCGGACACTGACTTGCGGCTCGATACCAATCAGCGGCCGGTGGATTTTCTGGTGGATGGTATCGATGTCGGCGTGCGTTACGGCGCCGGTATCTGGCCCGGTTTGACCGCTGTACGGCTGATGGATGAGGAGATATATCCGGTGTGTTCGCAGTCATTGCGGGATCAGTCACCCGCGCTCCTGGAACCTGCTGACCTGTCGCGCTACACCCTGCTCCACGACCTGACGATGGAACAGAACAGCGGATTTCCCACTTGGCGAACCTGGCTCGATGCAGCCGGTTTTCCCGATATCGACGCCGAACATGGCCTGCGCATCAACAATTCGGCGGCGGTGCTGCAAGCGGCTATCGACAGTCGAGGCGTGGCGTTAGGGCGTAGCGAGATGGTGCGCGACGATCTGGCGGCGGGTCGCCTGGTGCGTCCGTTCGGCGACCTGACCTGCCCGATCGACCTGGCGTACTACGTGGTCTATCGACCCGAATGCGCGGCGAAACCGCGGATTGCGGCGTTTCGGGATTGGGTGCTGGAAGAGGCCGCCAACATGCAACGCTCGTAGCAGCTGCCGAGCCCGCGAGGCTGCGTTCGGCGGCGCAGCCGTCGTAGAACCCGACAACGCGGTTTTTCAGGCGAACCGCGCGTGCAGGGTTGGCGAGGACTGCGTCCTCGAACGCAGCCTCGCAAGCTCGACAGCTGCTACAGAGGGAGCGTCGTTCGTTAGTGGATTATTCGATACCGACCTGATTACGCCCATTATTCTTCGCCAGGTACAGCCCTTTGTCCGCCGCCGAGATCAGCTGACGGCAATCGGCGCCCGGTTGTGGGGTCATGGTCGACAAGCCGATGCTGATGGTCAGGATCGAACCTTCTACCGGAAAAATGTGCGGGATCTTCAGCGCCGCTACGGTCTGGCGCAGTTTCTCCGCCACCAGCCGGGCGCCGCCCAGCGATGTATTGGGCAGCACCAGGGCGAATTCTTCGCCGCCGTAACGGGCCGGCAGGTCGGAAGGTCGGGCGCTGGCGTCTCGGATTGCGGTGGCCACTTTGCGCAAGGCTTCATCGCCTTCAAGGTGGCCGAAGCTGTCGTTGTAGGACTTGAAGTAGTCGACATCGATCATCAGCAACGACAATTGGCTCTGGTCACGCAGCGAGCGTCGCCACTCAAGTTCCAGGTATTCATCGAAATGCCGGCGGTTCGACAGCCCCGTCAGCCCATCCGAGTTCATCAAGCGTTGCAGCACCAGGTTGGTGTCGAGCAACTGCTGCTGGCTGACCCGCAACGCCCGATACGCCGCGTCACGCTGCAGTAAGGTCATGTAGGAGCGCGAGTGATAGCGGATGCGCGCCACCAGTTCGATGTTGTCCGGCAGTTTCACCAGGTAATCGTTGGCCCCGGCCGCGAACGCCGCGCTCTTGATCAGCGGGTCTTCCTTGGTCGACAGGACGATGATCGGAATGTCCTTGGTCGCCGGGTGGTTGCGGTACTCGCGCACCAGCGTCAGACCGTCCAGACCGGGCATCACCAAATCCTGAAGGATCACCGTCGGCTTGATGCGGATCGCCTGGGCGATGGCCTGATGCGGATCGGCGCAAAAATGGAAGTCGATGTTGTCTTCGTTCGACAACCCCCGTCGCACGGCCTCGCCGATCATCGCCTGATCGTCCACCAATAACACCATCGCGGCGTTTTCGTCGGTTTTGAAGCCGTCGATCTGTAAGTCATTCATGTGCAGTCACCTGAGTACTACTTGGGCCAGGATTGCTGTGAAAATTGCTCATTTAGGGAATATCTCCAGCAATCGTGGCGCTATCTTGTCCAGTGGTCGAACTTCGACGGCAGCGTCGATGGCCGCTGCCGCTTTGGGCATTCCGTAAACCGCGCTGCTGTTCTGATCCTGAGCGATGGTCAGGTAACCTTGTTGGCGCATGAGTTTAAGCCCCTGCGCGCCATCGCGTCCCATGCCAGTGAGCAAAACACCCACCGCGTCACCGCTCCAGTAATGGGCCACGCTCTCGAAAAACACATCGATAGACGGCCGATAGATCTCGTTGACCGGTTCGGCGGTGTAGGCCAGCGTGCCGTTTTTCAACAAACGGATATGGTGGTTGGTGCCGGCCAGCAGGACCGTGCCACTTTGCGGTGGCTCGCCTTCCTGAGCCAGGCGAACATTCAAGCCGCTGGCACTGCTCAGCCATTCGGCCATGCCCGCGGCGAACACCTGATCGACGTGTTGCACCAGCACGATCGCCGCCGAAAAATCCCGCGGCAGGCCTTTGAGCAATATTTCCAGCGCTGCCGGGCCGCCAGCGGACGAGCCGATGGCCACCAGGCGCTGGCGTGAACCCGAACTGCGCAGCGGCGCCGGTGCCGCGCGCTCGCGATTGCCTCGGTCACCGATCAGCCAGCCAATGTTGACGATTTTACGCAGCAACGGCGCGGCCGCTTCCTGGGCATTGCCGGCACCCAAGGCTGGCGTATCGACCACGTCCAGCGCGCCGTGGCCCATGGCCTCGAACACCCGGTGCACATTCTGCTGTCGGTCGACGGTAACGATCACAATGGCGCACGGGGTCTCGGCCATGATTCGCCGGGTCGCTTCGACGCCGTCCATCACCGGCATGATCAAGTCCATCAGGATCAGGTCCGGGGTGAATTCGGCGCAACGTTTCACCGCCTCGGCGCCGTTGCTGGCGACCCAGACCACCTCGTGCGCCGGCTCGAAGGCCAAAGCGCGGCGCAGGGCCTCTACGGCCATGGGCATGTCGTTGACGATTGCGATTTTCATGCCCGCGCTCCTCCGATGAGCTCAACCACTGCGTCAAGCAGGGCGTCGTCATGAAAACTGGCTTTGGCTAGATAATAGTCGGCTCCGGCGTCCAGTCCACGACGACGGTCCTCTTCTCGATCCTTGTAGGACACCACCATAACCGGTAGCGATTGCAATCGATTGTCTCGGCGCAACAAAGACACCAGTTCGATGCCGTCCATGCGCGGCATGTCGATGTCGGTGATCAGCAGATCAAAATCCTCGGAACGCAGGGCATTCCAGCCATCCATGCCGTCCACCGCGACCGCGACGTCGTAGCCGCGATTGAGCAACAGCTTGCGCTGCAACTCGCGCACGGTGAGGGAATCGTCGACCACCAGAATCCGCTTGCGCGCGGCTTCCACGATTTGGTTGCTGTGGCGGGCAATCCGCTCCAGACGCCCGGTATTGAGCAGTTTGTCCACCGAACGCAGCATGTCTTCGACGTCGACGATCAACACCACCGAGCCGTCATCGAGCAACGCCCCGGCGGAAATGTCCTGCACCTTGCCCAGACGCTCATCCAGCGGCAATACCACCAGCGTGCGCTCGCCAATAAAACGCTCGACCGCCACGCCGTAGATCACCTCGCGCTCGCGGATCACCACGACTTTGAGGGTTTGCGGGCTGTTTTGGCTGGCCGGGCGCTGCAACAGTTGACTGGCCGCGACCAGCCCGACATGCCGGCCTTCATACCAGAAATGCTGACGACCTTCGACCTGAACGATGTCCGCCGACGCCAGGTCGCACATGCGCTCGATGTGCGCCAGTGGAAAGGCATAGGCCTCGTCACCGACTTCCACCACCAGGCTGCGCACCACCGACAGGGTCAGCGGCACTTCGAGATGGAAGCGACTGCCCTCGCCCGCCGTCTGCTCCAGCACCACCGCGCCGCGCACTTGGCGGACCATGTGCTGAACCGCGTCCAGGCCGACGCCGCGCCCGGAAACTTCGGTGACCGTGTCCCGCAGGCTGAAACCCGGCAGGAACAGGAAGGTCAGCAGCTCTTCTTCGCTCAACTGCGCGGCGGTTTCGGCCGGCGACAATTGGCGCTCGATGATGCTGCGGCGGACCTTTTCCAGATCGACGCCATTGCCATCATCGCTCAGTTCCAGCACCAGCAACCCCGCCTGATGCGAGGCGCGCAAGCGGATCAGCCCTTCAGCCGGCTTGCCCGCCAACAGCCGTTGCTCCGGGGATTCGATGCCATGGTCGACGGCATTGCGCAGCAGGTGCGTCAGCGGCGCTTCGAGTTTTTCCAGCACATCGCGATCGACCTGGGTCTTTTCGCCCTCGATCTCCAGCCGTACTTGTTTGCCAAGACTGCGGCCGAGGTCGCGGACCATTCGCACTTGCCCGGTCAACACATCGGCAAACGGCCGCATGCGACAGGCCAGTGCCGTGTCGTACAACACCTGCGCCCGCTGACTCGCCTGCCAGGCGAACTCATCCAGCTCGGCGTTTTTTTCCACCAGCAGTTGCTGGGATTCCGCCAGCAACCGGCGGGCGTCCTCGAGGGCTTCCTGGGCTTCCAGGCTCAAGGCATGATCCTTGAGGTGGACGTTGAGGTTTTCCAGCGCCCGCAGGCCGTTGTTCTGCATGCGTTTAAGGCGCTGCATGGTAGCCAGGTGCGGCTTGAGCCGCAGGGTTTCCACCAGGGATTTACTCGACAGGTCGAGCAGGCTGTTCAAACGCTCGGCGGTGACCCGCAACACGCGCTCACCGTTTTCGGTGGTGCGCCGGGTCTTGGTCGGCTCGGCAATCGGTGTTGGCACTTCGACAAAGGGGGCGGGCGCCTCGGGCTCGGGCGCAGACATGAAGGGCGCTATCGGCGTACTGATGGGCGCGGCCAGCGCCAAGGGATCGAGTAACCGCGCCATCAGGGCCACGTAGGACTCGATGTCCGCTGGCACGGGATTGTTGTTCGGCGTGGCGATGCGCATCAGCAGGTCGGTGCCTTGCAACAACGCGTCTATGTGCTCGGGGCGCAGGTACAGGCGCCCTTCCTGGGCACTGACCAGGCAATCCTCCATCACATGGGCCACGCTGACCCCGGCATCGACCCCGACGATCCGCGCCGCGCCCTTGAGCGAGTGCGCCGCGCGCATGCACGACTCAAGGTGATCGGCCTGGGTCGGATCGCGCTCAAGCGCCAGCAGCCCCGCGCTCAACACCTGGGTCTGAGCCTCGGCTTCCAGGCTGAACAGCTCCAGCAAAGAGGCGTCGCGCATTTGCTCAGGGGTCATGTGAGGCTCCGGGTCACGGCGGACAGCAACTGTTCTTCATCCAGCCACCGCAGGCTGCGACCTTTGAACGGCAACACGCCACGGGTGTACTTGGCGCTGGCCTGAGTGCCCGACCGCGAGGCGGCCTCGAGGATGTGTTCGTCGATGGCATGAATCCCGTCCACTTCGTCCACCGGCACCACCACCGGGCCACCATGGGCAGCAATGATCAGCATCCGCGGCTTGACCCGCGCGCCGGACGCCACGCTGCTGACGCCATCGAGCCCGAGCAACTCAACCAAAGAAAGGCACGCCACCAAGGCGCCGCGCACATTCGCCACACCAAGCAAGGCCCGGGAGCGTTGATGCGGCAAGGAGTGAATCGCCTGCAACGGCGCCACTTCCACCAGGCTGCGAGTCGCCAGGCCCAGCCATTCTTCGCCGAGACGGAACATCAACAGCGAGCGGGTTTTCACCTCGCTCTCGGCCACGGTGGACACTTGCCCGCGATCTTCTTGCTGCAACGCGTAGCGGTCGAGCAAACGCGTGGCGGCGGCCGAATACACCGCGCAATTGCGGCAGTGAATATGTTCGATCAGCAGCGGGCAAGACTTGTCGCCGTGGATACCGATGCGGTTCCAGCAGTCGTCGATGGCCTCGGCATCATCATGGGTGAGGCGAAAAGTGTCGGCAGCGTTCATCGTTTACGCTCACTGTCAGCGGCGCGTTCGCTGCGGGCGGCGCGGGCCTGCAAGCGCCTGGCTCCCACCGTGTCGCCCTGGGATTGCAGCAAGGCAGCCAGGTGCATCAACGCGTCGGGATGTTGCGGTTCGAGGTACAACGCCTTGCGGTAAAACCCCTGGGCTTCAAGCGCGCTACCGGCCACATCGCTGAGCAACCCCAACCAATAGAACACCTGAGCCACGGGTTCGTGGCTGTGCAAATAGCCTTCGCACGCGGCACGGGCTTCGGCACTTTTGCCTTCGTTGGCGAGGGCGGCGATGTTAGCCAGCAATGTCGCGGCGTCCGAGGTTTTCGGGGTAACGGGCAGCGGTGCAACCGTTGCAAACGGGCGACTACGTACCGGCGGCGGGGTCACACTGCGCACCGGTTGGCGCACAGGCAACGGGGTCGGAACGAACGCGGGCAACGGTTCAGGCTCCACCAGGCTCTGGCGGCTGAAGGCAAAAGACTGCGGAATGCCGATCGAACGCATGCCAAAACGCCCGAGCAAACTGCCCTCGGCCGGACCGATAAACAGCACGCCGTCGACATGGGTCAGGCGCTTGAGCACTTCAAAGACTTGTTGTTGGGTCGGCTGATCGAAATAGATCAGCAGGTTGCGGCAGAACACGAAATCGTAGGGCGACTCATTGGCCAGCAACGTCGGATCAAGCAGGTTACCGACCTGCAAACGCACCTGTTCAAGCACGCATCCATTGAGGCGATAGCCGTCGCTTTCCGCGGTGAAATGCCGCTCGCGAAAGTCGATGTCCTGGCCACGAAACGAATTCTTGCCGTACAGCGCGCGCCGGGCTTTTTCCACCGACAGCGGGCTGACGTCCATTCCGTCGACCTTGAACTGATGCGGCTTGAGCCCCGCATCGAGCAGGGCCATGGCGATGGAATACGGTTCTTCGCCGGTGGAACACGGCAGGCTGAGAATCCGCAGCGCCCGCATGTGGTTGATCTCGGCCAACCGTTTGGTGGCCAGTTTCGCCAGCGTGGCGAAGGATTCCGGGTAACGGAAGAACCAGGTTTCAGGAACGATCACCGCTTCAATCAGCGCCTGTTGCTCGTCATGCGAACCTTGCAGGGTATGCCAGTACTCGTCGGCCGTCAGTGCCTTGGACGCGGTGCTGCGCTGGCGCACCGCACGCTCGATGATCGCCGGGCCGACCGAGGTCACATCGAGGCCGATCCGCTCTTTGAGGAAATCGAAAAACCGCTGGTCGCTGCTCATGGCCGCTCCTCAAGCAACGCCAGGTCCATGGGCGGCGACGGGAACAGCAACGCGCGGACCTGATCGTCGAGCAAGTCGGCGACCCGCACCCATTGCAACAAACCCTGAGCGTCTTCACGAACAGGCCCGAGGTACGGCGCCTGGCGGTTATCCAGGCCATACGGTCGGAAGTCCGCCGGGTTGCAGCGCAAGGTGTCGGTCGCCTGCTCCAGAATCAGCCCGAGCAGTTGCGCCGGCGCGGTTTGATCCGGGCGGTAATTGACCAGCACCAATCGCGTGCTGGTCCGGGCGTGGGCCGGTTGGCCGAAGGTCAGCGCGCTGAGGTCGATCACCGGCACCACCGCGCCGCGATAGGCGAACACCCCGGCAACCCAGTCCGGCGCACGCGGGATGGGTTTCAACGGCAGGCGCGGCAGTACTTCCGCCACCTCGGTCGCCTGCAAGGCATAGCGCTCGCTGCCGATGCGGAACACCAGGAACAACGATTGCGCCGCCGGCTTCACGGCGGTGCGTTTGGCCGTGAGTTCGCTCATCAGACTTTGAATCGCGAGACGCCGCTGCGCAGCCCCACGGCCACCTGGCTCAGTTCGTCGATGGCAAAACTGGCCTGGCGCAACGACTCGACCGTCTGGCTGCTCGCATCACCCAACTGCACCAGCGCGTGGTTGATCTGCTCGGCACCGGTGGCCTGGGCCTGCATGCCTTCGTTGACCATCAACACCCGCGGCGCCAGCGCCTGCACCTGGTGGATGATCTGCGACAGCTGCTCGCCGACTTGCTGCACCTCGGACATGCCACGGCGCACTTCTTCGGAGAACTTGTCCATGCCCATGACCCCGGCCGACACCGCCGACTGAATCTCGCGCACCATCTGCTCGATGTCGTAGGTGGCGACAGCGGTCTGATCCGCCAGACGCCGCACTTCGGTAGCGACCACGGCAAACCCGCGACCGTATTCGCCGGCCTTCTCGGCCTCGATCGCCGCGTTCAATGACAGCAGGTTGGTCTGGTCGGCGACTTTGACGATGGTCACCACCACCTGATTGATGTTGCCGGCCTTCTCGTTGAGGATCGCCAGTTTGGCGTTGACCAGATCCGCCGCGCCCATCACCGAGTGCATGGTCTCTTCCATCCGCGCCAGGCCTTGCTGCCCGGACCCGGCGGCCACCGAGGCCTGATCGGCAGCGGTGGAGACTTCGGTCATGGTGCGCACCAGGTCACGGGAGGTGGCGGCGATTTCACGGGACGTCGCGCCGATTTCAGTGGTGGTGGCGGCGGTTTCGGTGGCGGTCGCCTGTTGTTGCTTGGAGGTGGCGGCGATTTCGGTGACCGAGGTGGTGACCTGCACCGAGGAGCGTTGGGCTTGCGACACCAGGGACGTCAGCTCGGTCATCATGTCGTTGAAGCCGGTTTCCACGGCGCCGAATTCATCCTTGCGCTCCAGGTTCAGGCGGCCGCTGAGGTCGCCGGTGCGCATGATTTCGAGGATCTGCACGATGCGATTCATCGGCGCCATGATCGCCCGCATCAATAGCAGGCCGCAGAGGCCGGCGGCCAGTACCGCGACCAGCAGGGAAATGCCCATGATGGCTTTTGCGGTGACTACCGCGTCATCGATATTCGCGATGTCCTGATCGGCCACCGCTTTGTTTTCGCGGATAATATCGTTGAGTTTCATGCGCCCGGCGGTCCAGGCCGGGGTCAGTTGTTCGTTGAACAACTTGATGGCTTCGGCTTCCTGATTGCCTTTATGCAAGTCGAGAACGGCACCCAGGACCTTGCTGTAACTCTCATGGAGCTTTTCAAAGATCGCGTACTCGACCTTGTCTTCATCCGTGGTGACGGTGTTGCGGTAGTTATTCATCTGCTCTTGCAGGTGTTCTTCGAAGGTTTTGAACGCGGCGGCATCCTCAGCGCTGATGCCTTGCCCTTCTTTCAGGCCCAGCATTTCCTGGATATGCAGGAAACTTTCCGACCAGGCGCTGCGAACCATCGAGCTGTAATACAGCCCCGGCAACGCATCTTCACGAACGCTGGCTTCGCTGGCCTCGATTTTCAATAACCGGGAATACGAGACGACGACCATCAGCAACATGATGGTGATAATTACCGCAAAGCTCGCCAGGATCCGTTGGCGCAACGTCCAGTTTTTCACAGTCAGTCCTCGGGGCCGTTCAAATGCTGCGGAGTATAGCCGAGGGTGGGGGTGCATCTATCAAGGGTTGCGCAGCATTTCTCATCTCTGGCAGAAATAGCCGGAGTTGAGGCATTTGGGGATGTGTTGGGGCTGAGGACGTCTTCGCGGGCAAGCCTCGCTCCTACAGGTTCACGCGAAGTCCTGTAGGAGCGAGGCTTGCCCGCGAAGAGGCCCTGAAGACTTACACCGAAGCCTGGCGCACCTGCTTCTCCAGCTCGGCCTTCAACCCCGGCTCAAGCTTGAGCTGGCGCGCCAGTTCATCGAGGTAGGATTTCTCCATGAAATTCTCCTCGTCTACCAGCATCACGCTGGCGATGTACATTTCAGCGGCCATTTCCGGCGTGCTGGCGGCGCGGGCTACATCGGTCGGGTCAAGCGGCTTGTTCAGCTCTGCATGGAGCCAGTGTTGCAGCTCCTGATCGTTGTCGAGCTTGGTGAACTCCCCTTCAATCAACGCACGTTCGCGCTCATCGACATGACCGTCAGCCTTGGCGGCGGCCACCAGGGCCTTGAGAATGGCTTGGCTGTGTTGTTCGACTTGCGCTGCGGGCACGCGGTCGACCGTTTGCGGTTCGCCCTTCGGCGCAGTGCCTTGCTGGGCCTGCCAGTTGCCGTAAGCCTTGTAGGCAATCACGCCTAATGCGGCGAGACCGCCGTAGGTCAGGACCTTGCCGCCGACACTGCGGCCCTTCTTGCTCCCCAATAACAGGCCCATGGCGCCGGCCGCCAATGCACCGCCGCCCGCGCCCGAGAGCAGGCTGCCAAGGCCGCCCGAGCCGGCGCTGCCGCCGAGCAAGCCGCCCAGCCCGCCGCCGGAAGTCTTGTTCTGCGTGCCGCCCGCCTTGTTCTGCAACATGTCCTGACCGGACTTGAGTAGTTGATCGAGCAATCCACGGGTGTTCATTTGTTGCCTCTACGAAATGGGTGTAACCGACCTTAAGGCCTCCAGCCTAGATCGAAAGTGCCCGGGATCCGGGCGCGAGAGTGCTTCGAGATGTTGCGCTGCGTCAGTGCGCTGCCCCAGCACCTCAGAAAAATAGATATACACTCGAGCAAATCTATAAAAACCGCCCACCGGGTACTTCCCCATGATGACCTTGCGTCAGATCCGACACTTCATCGCCGTGGCCGAGACCGGCTCGATCTCCGCTGCTGCACAAACCGCCTTCATTTCACAGTCGACATTAACCCTGGCGATCCAGCAACTGGAGCAGGAAATCGGCGTCGGCCTGTTCAATCGTCACGCCAAGGGCATGACGCTGACGCACCAGGGTCACCAGTTCCTGCGCCAGGCGCACCTGATTCTGGCCACCGTCGACAACGCCAAACGCAGCCTCCAGCAGAGCACTGACCAGGTGGCCGGGCAGTTGATCATCGGCGTGACCAGCCTGGTGGCCGGTTACTACCTGGCGGATTTGCTCACCCGTTTCCAGCGCGCTTACCCCAACGTCGAAATTCGCGTGATGGAAGACGAGCGGCCGTACATCGAGCATTTGCTGGTCAGCGGCGAAATCGATGTCGGCGTACTGATCCTCTCCAACCTCGAAGACCGTCACGCCTTGCAGACCGAAGTCCTGACCCATTCGCCGCATCGACTGTGGCTGCCGGCCCAGCATCCTTTGCTCGAACACGACAGCATCAACCTGGCCGATGTGGCCCGCGAGCCGTTGATTCAACTGAACGTCGATGAGATGGACCGCAACGCCCAGCGCATGTGGTCGGCGGCGTCGCTGCAACCGCGCATCACCCTCAGAACCGCCTCGACGGAAGCCGTACGAAGCCTGGTGGCAGCAGGTTTGGGCGTCTCGATCCAGCCCGACATGACCTACCGCCCGTGGTCATTGGAGGGCGACATCATCGAAGCCCGGCCGATTGCCGACCTCAGCCAGACCCTCGATGTCGGCCTGGCCTGGCGCCGAGGCACCGCGCGCCCGGCGCTGGTGGACCCCTTTCTGACCGTCGCCCGCGAACAACCCCACGGCGGACGCAAGCCATCTATTTAATCGAATGCCACCTTCAGTATTTAGTATTTGTCGACCTCGGACCCGCGCACTAGTCTTGTTGTATCTATATAAGACGGCCGGGCCCCAGTCACAGGGAGCAGCATGGCCACACAAGAAAAGAGAACCCGAAAAATGGCTGGCGCGCAGACCCCGTTGTTCACCGCGTTGTTGATCGATGGCGAATTGGTCGCGGGCCAGGGGTTTGTCGAACCCATCCTCAACCCGGCCACCGGTGAAGTGTTGACGCACATTGCCGAAGCCAGCACCGAGCAGGTTGAAGCGGCGATCCTTGCCGCGCATCGCGCCTTTGCCAGTTGGTCACGGACCACCCCGCAGCAACGTTCGAACCTGCTGCTGGACATCGCCAACGCCATCGAAAAAAACGCCGACCTGCTCGCCCGCCTCGAATCCCTGAACTGCGGCAAGCCATTGCACCTGGCCCGTCAGGACGATTTGAGCGCGACAGTCGACGTCTTCCGCTTTTTCGCCGGTGCCGTGCGTTGCCAGACCGGCCAGCTCAGCGGCGAATACCTGCCGGGTTACACCAGCATGGTTCGCCGCGATCCGATAGGCGTGGTGGCATCAATTGCGCCGTGGAACTACCCAATCATGATGGCCGCGTGGAAAATCGCCCCGGCCCTGGCCGCTGGCAACACCCTGGTGTTCAAGCCGTCGGAACACACGCCGCTGTCGATCCTGGCCCTGGCGCCGGCGCTGGCCGAGATTCTGCCGCGCGGCGTGATCAATATCGTCTGCGGTGGCGGCGAAGGCGTCGGCAGCCACTTGGTCAGTCACCCGAAAGTGCGCATGGTCTCGCTGACCGGCGATATCGTCACCGGGCAAAAAATCCTCCAGGCCGCGGCGAAAACCCTGAAACGCACGCACCTCGAGCTCGGCGGCAAAGCCCCGGTGATCGTCTGCAACGACGCGGACATTCAAGCCGTGGTCGAAGGCGTGCGCACCTACGGCTATTACAACGCCGGCCAGGATTGCACCGCCGCCTGCCGGATTTATGCACAGGCCGGGATTCACGACCGCCTGGTGGCCGAACTCGGCGCGGCGGTCAGCAGCCTGCGTTTTGCTGGCAAACGCGATGCCGACAACGAAATCGGCCCGCTGATCAGCACCCGCCAGCGCGATCGCGTGGCCAGTTTCGTCGAACGCGCCCTTGGGCAGCCGCACATCGAACGGGTGACCGGTGCGGCGGTGCATTCCGGCGCCGGCTTCTATTACCAGCCGACCTTGCTGGCCGGTTGCAAACAGAGCGATGAGATCGTCCAGCGCGAAGTGTTCGGGCCGGTGGTCACCGTGACCCGCTTCGATGGACTGGAGCAAGCGGTGGACTGGGCCAACGATTCGGAATACGGCCTCGCCTCGTCGATCTGGACCCAGAACCTCGACAAAGCCATGCAGGTCGCGGCGCGCTTGCAGTACGGCTGCACCTGGATCAACAGCCATTTCATGCTGGTCAGCGAAATGCCCCACGGCGGCCTGAAGCGTTCGGGCTACGGCAAAGACTTATCCAGCGATTCGCTTCAGGACTACAGCGTGGTGCGGCACATCATGGCCCGCCATGGCCAGCATCTCTGACTACGCTAATAACAAGCCGCCAGCGGCATGCTTCACCACGTTCACAACTGCCCCGACCATAATTAAAGAAGAGGGAATTCCCATGTTCGTGCACAAGACCGCACTGCTCAGTGCAATCACCACTGCATTGCTCGCCAGTGCCAGTATCCAGGCCGCCGAACCGCTGAAAGCTGTCGGCGCCGGCGAAGGTCAGCTGGATATCGTGGCCTGGCCGGGCTACATCGAACGTGGCGAAAGCGACAAGGCCTACGACTGGGTCACCGGTTTCGAGAAAGAAACCGGCTGCAAGGTCAACGTCAAGACCGCCGCGACCTCGGATGAAATGGTCAGCCTGATGGCCAAGGGCGGTTACGACCTGGTCACCGCGTCGGGCGATGCCTCGCTGCGGTTGATCGTCGGCAAGCGTGTGCAGCCGATCAACACGTCGTTGATTCCAAACTGGAAGAACATTGACCCGCGCCTCAAGGACGGTCCTTGGTACGTCGTCAATAAACAAACCTACGGCACGCCCTATCAGTGGGGTCCGAACGTGCTGATGTACAACACCAATGTATTCAAGACAGCGCCGGACAGCTGGAGCGTGGTGTTCGAAGAGCAGACCCTGCCAGACGGCAAGTCCAATAAGGGCCGGGTCCAGGCGTACGACGGCCCGATCTACATCGCCGATGCGGCGCTGTACCTCAAGTCGACCCATCCGGAACTGGGCATCAAGAACCCCTACGAGCTCAACGAAACCCAGTACAAAGCGGCGCTGGACCTGCTGCGCAAGCAACAGCCGTTGATCCACCGCTACTGGCATGACGCGACCGTGCAGATGAGTGACGTCAAAAACGAAGGCGTGGTGGCGTCCAGCACCTGGGGCTACATGGTCAACGGCTTGGTGGCCGACAAGCAGCCGGTGGCTTCGGTTATCCCTAAAGAAGGCGCAACAGGCTGGGTGGACACCACGATGATGCACGTCGAGGCCAAGCACCCCAACTGTGCTTACAAGTGGATGGACTGGTCGCTGCAACCGAAAGTGCAAGGAGACGTCTCGGCGTGGTTCGGCGCATTGCCGGCAGTGCCTGAAGGTTGCAAGGCCAGTGAGTTGCTCGGCGCCGAAGGGTGTGCGGCCAATGGTTACGACCAATTCGCCAACCTGGCCTTCTGGAAAACCCCGCAGGCCGAAGGCGGCAAGTTCGTGCCGTACAGCCGCTGGACCCAGGATTACATCGCAATCATGGGCGGTCGATAGATAACCCAGCCCTGTAGGAGTGAGCTCGCTCGCGATGGTCGTTAACGATCACGCGAGCATCCTGAATGAACGCATAGTCCTGGCGTTCTTCGCAAGCAAGCTCGCTCCTACAACAGATTCCTCGCTTTTTCAGAAGTCCAGGCAGGGCCGCTGCGACGGCCCTCGCCTTTTTGGAGCACCGCACCATGACGCTTGCAGTCCAGTTCACCAACGTTTCCCGTCAGTTCGGCGAAGTCAAAGCCGTTGACCGGGTTTCCATCGACATCCAGGACGGCGAGTTCTTCTCCATGCTGGGCCCTTCCGGCTCGGGCAAAACCACCTGCCTGCGCCTGATCGCCGGTTTCGAACAACCGAGCGCAGGCTCCATCCGTATTCACGGCGAAGAAGCCGCCGGGCTGCCGCCGTACCAGCGTGACGTCAACACCGTGTTCCAGGATTACGCGTTGTTCCCGCACATGAACGTCCTCGACAACGTCGCCTACGGTCTGAAAGTCAAAGGCGTCGGCAAGGCCGAGCGCAACAAGCGCGCCGAAGAAGCCCTCGACATGGTTGCCCTCGGCGGCTACGGCGAGCGCAAACCGGTGCAACTGTCCGGTGGTCAGCGCCAGCGTGTGGCCCTCGCCCGCGCCTTGGTCAATCGCCCGCGCGTATTGCTGCTCGATGAACCGCTCGGCGCACTGGACCTTAAGCTGCGCGAGCAAATGCAGAGCGAGCTGAAAAAGCTGCAACGTCAGCTCGGCATCACCTTCATCTTCGTCACCCACGACCAGACCGAAGCGCTGTCGATGTCCGACCGCGTCGCGGTGTTCAACAAGGGGCGCATCGAGCAGGTCGACACGCCGCGCAATCTCTACATGAAACCGGCGACCACCTTCGTCGCCGAATTCGTCGGCACCTCCAACGTGATTCGCGGCGATCTGGCGAAGCAGCTGAGCGGCAATCCACAGCCGTTTTCGATTCGCCCGGAACACGTGCGTTTTGCCGAAGGCCCGCTGGCCAGTCACGAGATCGAAGTCAGCGGTCTGCTCCACGACATTCAGTACCAGGGCAGCGCCACGCGCTATGAAGTGAAACTGGAAAACGGCCAGACCCTGAACATCAGCCAGGCCAACGTGCAGTGGCTGGACGTCAGCGCGCAACACCAGACCGGGCAACGCATCAGCGCACGCTGGGCACGGGAAGCCATGATCCCGCTGCACGACAACATTGTCGGCGGGGTGTGAAATGACCAGCGTGGCTCTGCCTCATACCCCGGCGGGCGGCTCGCCGCTGCGCAGGTTCGCCAACCTGCTGTATCGCCGACCGAACTTTTACCTGTCGCTGCTGCTGGTGCCGCCGCTGCTGTGGTTCGGCGCGATCTACTTAGGTTCGCTGCTGGTGCTGCTGTGGCAAGGCTTCTACACCTTCGATGACTTCACCATGGCGGTCACGCCGGACCTGACGCTGGCGAACTTCGCCGCGCTGTTCCAGCCGTCGAACTTCGACATCATCCTGCGCACCTTAAGCATGGCCGTGGTCGTGTCGATCGCCAGCGCCATCGTCGCGTTTCCGATTGCCTACTACATGGCGCGCTACACCACCGGCAAGACCAAGGCGTTTTTCTACATTGCGGTGATGATGCCGATGTGGGCCAGTTACATCGTCAAGGCCTATGCCTGGACGCTGCTGCTGGCCAAGGGCGGCGTGGCGCAGTGGTTCGTTCAGCACCTAGGGCTGGAGCCGGTGTTGCAATTCGTGCTGGGCATTCCGGGTGTCGGTGGCAGCACGTTGTCGACCTCGCACCTGGGGCGTTTCATGGTGTTCGTCTACATCTGGCTGCCGTTCATGATCCTGCCGATTCAGGCGTCGCTGGAACGTCTTCCGCCCTCGTTGTTGCAAGCCTCGGCGGACCTCGGTGCCAAACCGCGCCAGACCTTCATGCAGGTGACGTTGCCGCTGTCGATTCCGGGCATCGCTGCCGGTTCGATCTTCACGTTTTCGCTGACCCTTGGCGATTTCATCGTGCCGCAACTGGTGGGCCCACCGGGCTACTTCGTCGGCAGCATGGTGTATGCCCAGCAAGGTGCGATCGGCAACATGCCGATGGCCGCCGCGTTCACGTTGGTGCCAATCGTGCTGATCGCCATTTACCTGTCCATCGTCAAACGAATGGGGGCCTTCGATGCACTCTGAGAAAGCGTCTATCGGCCTTCGCATTGCAGCCTGGGGTGGGTTGGTGTTTTTGCACTTCCCGATCCTGATCATCTTCCTGTACGCCTTCAACACCGAAGACGCGGCGTTCAGTTTTCCGCCGAAGGGTTTCACCCTGAAGTGGATCGGCGTGGCCTTCTCGCGGCCCGACGTCCTGGAAGCGATCAAGCTGTCGCTGCAGATTGCAGCCGTCGCGACGTTGATTGCGCTGGTCCTCGGCACGTTGGCGTCGGCGGCGTTGTACCGTCGGAATTTCTTCGGCAAGCAAGGCATTTCGCTGATGCTGATCCTGCCGATTGCGTTGCCGGGGATCATCACCGGGATCGCGCTGTTGGCGACCTTCAAGACGCTGGGCATCGAGCCGGGGATGTTCACCATCATCGTCGGTCACGCGACCTTCTGTGTGGTGATCGTCTACAACAACGTCATCGCCCGCTTGCGCCGCACATCGCACAGTTTGATCGAGGCCTCGATGGACCTCGGCGCCGACGGCTGGCAGACCTTCCGCTACATCGTCCTGCCGAACCTTGGCTCGGCGTTGCTGGCCGGCGGCATGCTCGCGTTTGCGCTGTCGTTCGACGAAATCATCGTCACCACCTTCACCGCCGGCCATGAACGCACCCTGCCGCTGTGGCTGCTCAACCAGCTCAGCCGCCCACGGGACGTGCCGGTGACCAACGTCGTCGCAATGCTGGTGATGATGGTGACCATGCTGCCGATTCTCGGCGCCTATTACCTGACCCGTGGCGGCGAAAGCGTTGCGGGGAGTGGCGGGAAATAACGGACAACTCATTACCACTACCGAAACCGATTCCTGTAGGAGCGAGGCTTGCCCGCGAAGGCGGTGTGTCAGCCAACATCAATGTTGAATGTGATGGCCTCTTCGCGGGCAAACCTCGCTCCTACAGGGACCCGGTTCCGACAGAAAAATAAAAGCTGCAATGAGGACAATGCCATGCAAACCAAACTCTTGATCAACGGCCAACTGATTGACGGCGACGGCCCCGCCCAACCGGTGTTCAACCCGGCCCTCGGCCGTGTGCTGGTGGAAATCAACGAAGCCAGCGAAGCCCAGGTCGATGCCGCCGTGCGGGCTGCCGATGCGGCGTTCGCCAGCTGGGCGCTGACCCCGCCGAAAGAACGCTCGCTGTTGCTGCTCAAACTCGCCGACGCCATCGAAGCCCACGGTGAAGAGCTGGCCAAACTGGAATCGGACAACTGCGGCAAGCCCTACAGCGCCGCGCTGAACGACGAGATCCCGGCGATTGCCGACGTGTTCCGCTTCTTCGCCGGTGCCAGCCGGTGCATGAGCGGTTCGGCCGGTGGTGAATACCTGGCCGGGCACACCTCGATGATCCGCCGCGACCCGGTCGGCGTGATCGCTTCCATCGCGCCGTGGAACTACCCGCTGATGATGGTCGCCTGGAAAATCGCCCCGGCCCTCGCCGCCGGCAATACCGTGGTGCTCAAGCCGTCGGAACAAACCCCGCTGACCGCCCTGCGCCTGGCCGAACTGGCGTCGGAGATTTTCCCGGCCGGCGTGCTCAACCTGGTGTTCGGCCGGGGTCCTACGGTCGGCAGCCCGCTGGTCACGCACCCGAAAGTGCGCATGGTGTCGCTGACCGGCTCGATCGCCACCGGCTCGAATATCATTTCCAGCACCGCCGACAGCGTCAAACGCATGCACATGGAACTGGGCGGCAAAGCCCCGGTGATCATCTTCGACGACGCCGACATCGAGGCGGCCGTGGAAGGCATTCGCACCTTCGGCTTCTACAACGCCGGCCAGGACTGCACGGCGGCCTGCCGCATCTACGCCCAGGCCGGCATCTACGAAAAATTCGTCGAGAAGCTCGGCGCAGCGGTCAGCAGCATCAAGTACGGTTTGCAGGATGATCCCTCGACCGAACTGGGGCCGTTGATCACCGCGCAACATCGCGACCGCGTCGCCGGGTTCGTCGAGCGCGCCGTGGCGCAGCCGCACATTCGCTTGATCACCGGTGGCAAGGCTGTTGAAGGCAATGGTTTCTTCTTCGAGCCGACGGTGCTGGCCGACGCGCAACAGGACGACGAAATCGTCCGTCGCGAAGTGTTCGGGCCGGTGGTGTCGGTGACCCGATTCACCGATGAAGCCCAGGTGCTGGGCTGGGCCAACGATTCGGACTATGGCTTGGCGTCGTCGGTCTGGACCGCGGACGTCGGCCGTGCGCATCGTCTTTCAGCGCGGTTGCAGTACGGCTGCACGTGGGTGAATACGCACTTCATGCTGGTCAGCGAAATGCCCCATGGCGGTCAGAAACTGTCCGGTTACGGCAAGGACATGTCCATGTATGGATTGGAGGATTACACCGTCGTGCGGCATGTGATGTTCAAGCATTAAAAGCTTCGCGGGCAAGCCTCGGTTTCAAGGCAGAAACCGGCAGTACGCACCACCAGGCTCCACACCAAAGAAGTCAAAACAATAACCACCGATCCTGGCTGAGCCTTAAAGGCCCCGCCACGGCTTCGGACATCCGAAATCTGCCGATTTTCCGGAGCGAACACACATGAGTGCATCACCCGAACTCTCTACAGCCGTCGCCGACAGCGATGCCGAGCAACTACGCAAGCTGGGTTACACCTCGAACTTCAACCGCAGCATGAGCCTGTGGGAAAACTTCGCCCTGGGCTTCACTTACCTCTCGCCGGTCGTAGGGGTTTATACCCTCTTCGGCCTGTGCCTCGCCGCCGGTGGGCCACCGGTGTTCTGGGCCTATTTGCTGGTCGGTTGCGGCCAGTTGCTGGTGTGCCTGATCTTCGGTGAAGTGGTCTCGCAGTTCCCGATTTCCGGCGGTGTGTACCCGTGGGCCCGCCGCCTGGTGGGCAAACGCTGGGCGTGGATGGTCGGCTGGATCTACTCCATCGCCCTGTGCGTGACCATCGCCGCTGTGGCAGTCGGTGCCGGCCCGTACCTGGCCGCGATGATGGGCTTTGAACCCAGCAACAACACCAACATCATCATTGCGCTGTTCCTGACGCTGTTCGCCACCCTGGTCAACCTCAGCGGCACCAAAGTGCTGGCGCGGATCGCCATGTTCGGCTTCCTCTGCGAATTGGTCGGCGCCGTGATCGTCGGCGTTTACCTGCTGATTTTCGAACGTCATCAATCGATCAGCGTGTTGTTCAACACCTTCGACATCAGCATCGACGGCTCTTACCTGCCGGCCTTCCTCACCGCTTCGCTGGCGGGGATGTTCCTCTACTACGGCTTCGAGGCCTGCGGCGACGTGGCCGAAGAAACCCCGAACCCGAGCAAGCAGATCCCGGTGGCCATGCGTATGACCATCTACATCGGCGGCATCGCCGCGATGTTCGCGTGCCTGGCGCTGATCCTTGCCGTGCCCGACATGCAAGCCGTGATCAACGGCACCGACAAAGACCCGGTCACCACCATCCTCAACAATGCCTTCGGTCCGGTCGGTTCGAAAGTGGTGATGGGCGTGGTGATGATTTCCTTCATCTCCTGCGTCATCAGCCTGCAAGCGGCGGCGAGTCGTCTGCTGTATTCCTACGCCCGGGATGAAATGGTCATCGGCAGCTCACTGCTGAAAAAGATTTCCCCTACGACCCAAGTGCCGGTCGCTGCACTGTTTGTCTCCGGCGTCCTGCCGGCGCTGATCATCATCCTAGGCTTCTTCCTGCAGGACGCGGTGGCGACCATCGTCAGCTTCGCGGCGATCGGCATCTACCTGGCCTTCCAGATGATCGTCCTCGCGGCGCTCTATGCACGCCTGAAAGGCTGGAAACCCAGCGGCAAATTCACCCTCGGCGCCTGGGGCTGGGCCGTGAACATAGGCGCACTGGTTTACGGTGTCGGCGCGATCATCAACATGGCCTGGCCACGCACGCCGGATGCGGCGTGGTACATCAACTATGCGATGGTGTTGAGTACGGCGATCGTGATTGGGCTGGGGTTGCTTTATATGTGGCTGGCCAAGCCGTATGACCATGGGACTGCGCCTGCGGGGGATGCCTGGAAGGTTAGTCGGTAATGGCGGTTACCCTGCTCGCAGTGATGCGGGCAGGGCTCGCGATACTAGATTGCTTGAGGCTTGGAGAGGGTTTCGAATTCATCCATCAGCAGGTGGATTTCGGTACTGGGGTTGGGTTCGCCGCTGACAGCGACGTCCTCGATAATCTTTGGTCCTAAAGCGCGTGCCTTTTGAAAAGGCTCACCCAAGAGCTGTGCGAAATAGTTGGTATCTTCACCCTTCTCATATTTATCCATATTGGGTTTTTCTCTTAGGCTCTTGGTTACCAAGTCGCCCGGAGAATGCTTCCCGACCTCTCGAAATGGCTTTCGATTGAAACCGAAGTGCAGTAGCAGCCAAAACTCAAAACAGGGGTACGAAGCGATGATTTTGATTTTCGGGTGTGGCCTCGCCAGATTTATTGCCCGTTCAAAGCAAAGATGCGTATCCCGGTCCAATGCACAAAATACCTTGTCGAAGCTTTTCTGACGGATGATCGCTTTTTCCACAATGCCACTTGGATGCGTTAATCCACAGTGAGCAATTTCAACCTGAGCGTTGGCACGAAAGTGAACGGCAGCTTCCTCCAGATATCGTTTTCCTGACTTGCTGTCTTCACAGAGGATTAACACTTTCGGTTGAGGCCTGAATCTCGGTGCCTTTCGATCAAACAGCCGTATCGAGCGCGCCATGATCAACCCCGCCTTATCAATGGCAACCCGCGATAACGGCCTTCAAAGTAACGTTTCTCGACGTCTTCCCCTTCCCGTCCATCAAAATCGTGAACAGAGAAAAGGCCGGTTGCGCCGTTAGCATCTCGTTCGGTGAGCCAGAACTGATCGCGCCGAAGCGCTTTGGCGTCCATTAGATGTGTGTCGTGAGTGGAAAAAATCAGCTGAGTATCCAACCCACTGTTCAGGTGTTTCTCAATGAGGCCAGCGACGATTGAGGGGTGAATGCTGCTGTCCAACTCGTCGACAACAAGGATTCCGCTCCCATCGGCGTGATTGATCATGAACCAGGGCAGCCAGAATCCAATCAGGTTTTTTGTACCACCGGACTCCTCGGAAAAATCAAACTCGGCTTTGCCTAAAAGGCTTGTGTGCGTCAGGGTGACTTTGTCTTTTTGGGCCGCGGCAAAGAACTCCTTGAGTGTGAGTTTTTTAACGCGTTGAACAGACTCTGCGTCCTCGGTATTGAGTTGGATCGCTGACACCGGAATGTCCACTTCCTTTAGAAAGTCGCGCAAATCGCTCGTGTAATCCGAAGCCATTCGAAGGAACCTGATGGACGCTGCTGACAGCCCCATC
This sequence comes from Pseudomonas sp. NPDC086251, assembly GCF_044746405.1. Classification (NCBI taxonomy): domain Bacteria; kingdom Pseudomonadati; phylum Pseudomonadota; class Gammaproteobacteria; order Pseudomonadales; family Pseudomonadaceae; genus Pseudomonas; species Pseudomonas sp. NPDC086251. The sequence goes on along the minus strand of NZ_JBIVBY010000024.1, from coordinate 84,184 downwards.
ATGTTGTTCTGTTCAATAACGAGCAGACCGGTTTGAAACCAGCTGAACGGCCCCCGCAATTGTGTCAGCTCCTCGTTACTGTTCGAAACCGCCTGCGAAATAAACAACATCTTCGGGCTCGTCAGACGCCGCCAGGCGTTGTGAACTTCTTCGCCACCTTCAAGGCTAGAGCCAAAAACATAGCGTTCCCTTTCCTCATCAAAGCGACGCTCATACAGCAGCGTTTCTTTGCCATTGGGGTATGAAACCAATTGCTCCTCGGTTATCCGCTGCGCCGTCATGCGCAGAACAAACCGATATCGGAGCTTGCCTTGAATGAAGTTGTACTCAAAGAAACTGGGTTCGTCCTTCAGCTGCGGGTCAAAACGAAACGGTGAAACCGGCAGAGGTTCATCATTTGAAGTCGCTGTAGAAGCGAGCAAATACCCCATGATTCCCATTGCCCGAATCAGCGAAGATTTGCCGGACGCATTGGGTCCGTAAATCGCGGCCACCTTCAGCAAGTCCGGCAGTTTTTCTCCCTTTACAGGAGGCTTGAACACATTGCGTTTTTTGCTCAGGCGCGGCGTCGCAGCCATGGACAGGGTCTGCTTCTCACGGAAGGAGCGATAATTGGCAACCGAAAACTCGATCAACATGTAGCAAACCTGCAGTTCATGACTGAAGGCAGAAAAACTATAGGAAAAACTTCAGGTGCGGCGTTGCTTCACTGCACTTCATGCAAAAACAGGCAATTCCTACAGATCAGCCCTTCTCACCAGAACACCAATTCCTACGACCTATTAAGAAAACCTCAGCACAGACACGCTCTTTTAGCAGCTGGCGAAGCCTGCTGTTACAGACCGCGGCCGCAACACAGCGTCACGGCCAGGCCCTTCTCCTCTTCAAAACCGCGAAACACTCCTCATCGCATCCACCAGATACCGCATCGCAATCCGGTCGCTCTCCGACAACTCCCGATACCGCTCCACCAATTTCATTTCCTCCGAATTCAGCCGACGCCTGCGCCGCCCTGTGACCAGGCATGGAAGGATTCCCAACAATTCAGTAATGCCTTGTACTTTTGACATGGACGATGTCCTTCTATACGTCAAAGAAATCTGAAAAACCTGCATCGCCCTATTACTTTCAGCAGTCGCTCTGTGCCCGCTGAAACGCACCGGCCTGAAGGGCCGAAACCGGTCATGCCCATAGAATAGGAAGTAAATCGGCGCTGAAAAGCGTTTTTAGAGTAATTAGTCGAAAAAAGCAGAAATGCCCTATAAATCAGAAAGTCCTGTCGGAAAACTTCACCGACATTTCTTGTTTCATTGCCGCGCTGTCACGGTGATATCAATCATTTTTCCTCCGCAACCGAACGGTTTAAGCTATTTGGCATCTGTTTAGAGTCCGTTGCGTTTGGCCGAAGGCATGTCCGAACCGTTATTTTTGATCCAGTACGTGCCAGGAACGGCGCGGGATTGTTCACGACAGGTTGATACTTATGCACCGCAGGAATTTGCTCAAAGCGTCCATGGCCATTGCGGCCTACACCGGTCTTTCGGCCAGCGGCCTCCTGGCCGCTCGTGCCTGGGCCGGTAATGGCGCGGCCGACGGCGACGCCCAGGCTTTCGACTTCGAAGCCTTGAAGATTCAAGCCAAGCAGCTCGCTGGCAACCGTTATCAAGACACCAAGCAGGTGCTGCCGCCGACACTGGCGACCATGACGCCGCAGAATTTCAATGCGATCCGCTACGACGGCAATCATTCCCTGTGGAATGATCTGAACGGTCAGCTGGATGTGCAGTTTTTCCACGTCGGCATGGGGTTCAAGCAGCCGGTGCGCATGTACAGCGTCGATCCCAAGACGCGTCAGGCGCGGGAAGTGCATTTCCGCCCATCGCTGTTCAACTATGAAAAAACCACCGTCGACACCAAGCAGCTCGGCGCTGACCTGGGGTTTTCCGGGTTCAAGCTGTTCAAGGCCCCCGAGCTGGATCAACACGATGTGTTGTCCTTCCTCGGCGCCAGCTATTTCCGTGCGGTAGACGCCAGCGGCCAGTACGGCCTGTCGGCGCGCGGCCTGGCGATCGATACCTATGCCAAGAAGCGTGAGGAGTTTCCGGACTTCACCAAGTTCTGGTTCGAGACCCCGGACAAGGACAGCACCCGCTTCGTGGTCTATGCCCTGCTGGATTCGCCAAGCGCCACCGGCGCCTACCGTTTCGACATCGATTGCCAGGCCAGCCAGGTGGTCATGGCCATCGACGCCCACATCAATGCGCGCACCGCCATCGAACAATTGGGCATCGCGCCGATGACCAGCATGTTCAGCTGCGGCACCCATGAGCGGCGCATGTGCGACACCATTCACCCGCAGATCCACGACTCCGACCGTCTGGCCATGTGGCGCGGTAATGGCGAGTGGATCTGCCGCCCGCTGAACAACCCGGCCACTCTGCAATTCAACGCGTTTGCCGACACCGACCCGAAAGGCTTCGGCCTGGTGCAAACGGATCACGAATTCGACAGCTATCAAGACACCGTCGACTGGTACAGCAAACGCCCAAGCCTGTGGGTAGAACCGACAACCGCATGGGGCGAAGGCTCTATCGATCTGTTGGAAATTCCTACGACCGGCGAAACCCTGGATAACATCGTCGCGTTCTGGACCCCGAAAAAGCCGGTGGCTGCCGGTGACTCGCTGAACTACGGCTACAAGCTCTACTGGAGCGCCTTGCCGCCGGTCGGCACGCCGCTGGCCCGGGTCAACGCGACCCGTTCCGGCATGGGCGGTTTCATCGAAGGCTGGGCACCCGGCGAGCATTATCCGGAAGTCTGGGCGCGGCGTTTCGCCGTGGACTTCACGGGCGGCGGTCTGGACCGTTTGCCCGAGGGCGCCGGGATCGAGCCAGTGGTCACGTGCTCCAACGGTCAGGTCAAGGACTTCAACGTGCTGGTGCTCGATGACATCAAGGGCTACCGCATCACCTTCGACTGGTACCCGACCAACGACAGCGTAGAGCCGGTGGAGCTGCGGTTGTTCATTCGCACCCATGACCGCACGTTGAGTGAAACCTGGTTGTACCAGTACTTCCCGCCAGCGCCGGACAAGCGCAAATACACCTGATATCCGTCTGACCTCGATAATTCATTCGGTTTTCCGAACGCGACCTGCCGGTCGGTTCGGTTAACCGGATTACCCAGTGGCCAAATCGGCGCCACAAATATTTAATCCCCTTATAAATCAATAACTTGATCTGTCAGGCCTGGCCTGGCACGAGTCATGCTCTACACTCTTGGACGAATGCTTTGTTGCGCCAACCCTTCAGGAGCCGGCAGACATTCGAAGCACAAAAAGGGCCGATGAACTGGCTCCATAAAAAAAACAATGTCGAGGAAAATTTGATGCGCATCGTTCCCCACATCCTGGGCGCAGCCATTGCTGCCGCTCTGATTAGCACTCCAGTTTTCGCTGCCGAACTCACCGGCACACTGAAGAAGATCAAAGAGTCCGGCGTCATCACCCTCGGGCATCGTGACGCATCCATTCCGTTTTCCTATATCGCGGACGCTTCCGGCAAACCGGTTGGCTACTCCCACGATATCCAGCTGAAAATCGTCGAAGCCATCAAGAAAGACCTGGACATGCCGAACCTCCAGGTCAAATACAACCTGGTCACTTCGCAAACCCGTATCCCGCTGGTGCAGAACGGCACCGTGGACGTCGAGTGCGGTTCCACCACCAACAACGTCGAGCGTCAGCAACAAGTTGCCTTCTCCGTCGGCATCTTCGAAATCGGTACCCGCCTGCTGTCCAAGAAAGGCTCCGCGTACAAGGATTTCGACGACCTTAAAGGCAAGAACGTCGTGACCACCGCGGGCACCACGTCCGAGCGCATCCTCAAGTCGATGAACGCCGACAAGCAAATGGGCATGAACGTCATCTCCGCCAAAGACCACGGCGAGTCGTTCCAGATGCTGGAAACCGGCCGCGCTGTGGCCTTCATGATGGACGACGCCTTGCTGGCCGGTGAAGCCGCCAAAGCCAAGAAGGCCGATGACTGGGCTGTGACCGGCACGCCACAGTCCTACGAAATCTACGGCTGCATGGTCCGCAAGGGCGACGAGCCGTTCAAGAAGGCGGTAGACGACGCGATCATCGCGACCTACAAGTCGGGCGAGATCAACAAGATCTACGACAAATGGTTCATGCAGCCAATCCCGCCTAAAGGCCTGAACCTGAACTTCCCGATGAGCGACGAGCTCAAGGCCTTGATCGCTAATCCGACCGATAAAGCGGCTGACGACAAGAAGTCCTGATTTCTGACTAACCTTATCTCCTGAGAGGGCCTTTGCCCTTTCAGGAGGTTGTCACTCCCTGCTGGCATTTTTGGAAACACTCGAACCGGTGGCTGTCGAGCCGCTCGTGTGTGCCCGGTCTTCAAGATTGGGCGGGAACGGAGTTTCCCCAGGCGGGCACTTGTACATCGAACGATCTGAGGGGAGACCCTAATGAATTACAACTGGGACTGGGGCGTGTTCTTCAAGTCCACCGGCGTGGGCAGCGAGATTTATTTCGACTGGTACCTCTCCGGTTTGGGCTGGACCATCGCCATCGCCGTCGCTGCCTGGATCATCGCGCTGCTGCTGGGCTCGGTGCTGGGTGTCATGCGTACGGTGCCGAACCGCATCGTGTCGGGCATCGCGACCTGCTACGTCGAACTCTTCCGTAACGTGCCGCTGCTGGTGCAGCTGTTCATCTGGTACTTCCTGGTGCCCGACCTGCTGCCGCAGAATTTGCAGGACTGGTACAAACAGGACCTGAACCCGACTACCTCGGCGTTCCTCAGCGTCGTCGTGTGCCTGGGCCTGTTCACCACCGCACGGGTTTGCGAACAAGTGCGCACCGGCATACAGGCATTGCCTCGCGGCCAGGAAGCGGCCGCTCGCGCCATGGGCTTCAAGCTGCCGCAGATCTACTGGAACGTCCTGCTGCCCCAGGCCTACCGGATCATCATTCCGCCGCTCACCTCGGAATTCCTCAACGTCTTCAAGAACTCCTCCGTGGCCTCGCTGATCGGCCTGATGGAGCTGCTCGCGCAGACCAAACAGACCGCCGAGTTCTCCGCCAACCTGTTCGAAGCGTTCACCCTGGCGACGTTGATCTACTTCACCCTGAACATGGGCCTGATGCTGCTGATGCGCGGCGTCGAGAAGAAAGTTGCCGTGCCTGGCCTGATCTCCGTAGGGGGTAAATGATGGAATTCGATTTCTCGGGCATCATCCCGTCCCTGCCGGGCTTGTGGAACGGCATGGTCATGACCCTGCAACTGATGGCGCTGGGCGTCGTCGGCGGGATCATCCTCGGCACTATCCTGGCGCTAATGCGCCTGTCCCACAGCAAACTGCTGTCGAACATCGCCGGCGCCTACGTTAACTACTTCCGTTCGATCCCGCTGCTGCTGGTCATTACCTGGTTCTACCTGGCGGTGCCGTTCGTGCTGCGCTGGATCACCGGCGAAGACACCCCAATCGGCGCGTTCGCCTCGTGCATCGTGGCGTTCATGATGTTTGAAGCGGCGTACTTCTGCGAGATCGTCCGGGCCGGCGTACAGTCGATTCCCAAGGGCCAGATGGGTGCCGCGCAAGCCCTGGGCATGACCTACGGCCAGATGATGCGCCTGATCATCCTGCCGCAAGCGTTTCGCAAGATGACCCCGCTGTTGCTGCAACAGAGCATCATCCTGTTCCAGGACACCTCGCTGGTCTACGCGGTCGGCCTGGTGGACTTCCTCAACGCCTCGCGCGCCAGTGGCGACATCATCGGGCGCTCCAATGAGTTCCTGATTTTCGCCGGTTTCACCTACTTCATCATCAGCTTTGCCGCCTCGCAGCTGGTCAAGCGTCTGCAAAAAAGGTTCGCCGTATGATCTCTATCAAGAACGTCAACAAGTGGTATGGGGACTTCCAGGTACTGACTGATTGCAGCACCGAGGTCAAAAAAGGCGAGGTGATCGTGGTGTGCGGACCGTCCGGCTCCGGCAAATCCACCTTGATCAAATGCGTCAACGCCCTGGAACCGTTCCAGAAAGGCGACGTGGTGGTCGATGGCACGTCCATCGCCGACCCGAAGACCGACCTGCCGAAGCTGCGTTCGCGCGTGGGCATGGTGTTCCAGCATTTCGAACTGTTCCCGCACCTGAGCATCATGGACAACCTGACCATCGCCCAGGTCAAGGTGCTGGGTCGCAGCAAGGACGAGGCCTCCAAGAAAGCCCTGCAACTGCTCGAACGCGTCGGTCTTTCGGCCCACGCGAAAAAGCATCCGGGGCAACTCTCCGGCGGTCAGCAGCAGCGTGTGGCGATTGCCCGTGCGTTGGCGATGGACCCGATCGTCATGCTGTTCGACGAACCGACCTCGGCGCTCGATCCGGAGATGGTCAACGAAGTGCTCGACGTGATGGTGCAACTGGCCCACGAAGGCATGACCATGATGTGCGTGACCCACGAAATGGGCTTCGCCCGCAAAGTGGCAGACCGCGTGATCTTCATGGACCAGGGCAAAATCATCGAAGACTGCAAGAAAGAGGATTTCTTCGGCGACATCAGCCACCGCGCCGAGCGTACGCAGCACTTCCTCAACAAGATCCTGCAGCACTAAGAAAGACACCGCTCCCCAAATGTGGGAGCGGGCTTGCTCGCGAAGGCGTCGCGTCAGTCGACATTAATGTTGAATGTGCCGGCCTCTTCGCGAGCAAGCCCGCTCCCACAAGGGGTCGGTGGTGGCTTGTAGATTTGTGTTGTGGTTGACCCAAGGCATCTGTGATGAAATGCGACCCCACTCTCTATCGCGCCGCGCCGCCATCACTCGCCGTGAAACCCCGTCTGATTCGCCATCTGTTCCTGCCGCCGCTGGTCATCGCCCTGATGATCGGATTGGGCTACATCGGCTTCTGGGTCAGTGAGCACTACGGCATTCGCAGCCTCAGCGAGAACGGCCAGCGTCAGCTGGAACTGCACGCCCGCGCCGTCGAGAGCGAGATCAGCAAGTACACCTACCTGCCCAGCCTGCTGGAACTCGAAACCAGCGTTTCAACGCTGTTGGCCGACCCGACGCCGGAACACCGACAGACGGTCAATGACTACCTCGAAGGCCTGAACCGGCGCAGCCGCAGTCGGGCTATCTACGTGATGGACACCACCGGCCGCGTGATGGCCACCAGCAACTGGCGCGATGTCGACAGTTACCTCGGTGAAGACCTGTCCTTTCGCGCCTATTTCCAGAACGCCGTGCGCGGTCAGCCGGGGCGCTTCTACGGCATCGGCAGCACCAACGGCGAACCCGGTTACTACTTGGCCCATGGCCTGGAAGAGCACGGCAAGATCATCGGCGTCGCGGTGGTCAAGGTGCGCCTCGAAGCCATGGAAGAACGCTGGCAGCGGGCGCGCCTCGAAGCGTTCGTCAGCGACGAGAATGGCATCATCATTCTCTCCAGTGACCCGGCGCGGCGGCTCAAATCAGTGATACCGCTGAGCGACGAGACCAAGGAAAAACTCGCCCGCAGCCTGCAGTATTACTGGTTCCCGCTGAACGAACTGCAACCGCTGGCCCGGGAGAAACTGGCCGAAGGCGAGGAGAAACTGACCTTCCCCGCCAACAGCGAAGTGGAATCCGACGAAGAGGACATCAGCTACCTCTCGCAAACCCGCCCGCTGAGCGACACCCCGTGGAATTTCACCCTGCTCACGCCCCTCCAGGATTTGCGCCGCGAGGCGATCAATCAGGGGATTCTGGTGGCGGTGGCGTTTGCCCTGGTGGCGTTCCTGCTGATCGCCTGGAACGAGCGGCGCAAAGTGATCGCCACCCGTCTCGCCGCCCGCGAAGCCTTGCAGGAAGCCAACAATCAACTGGAGCGTCGGATTACCGAACGCACCACCGACCTGCGCGCCAGCAACGAACGGCTCAAGGGCCAGATCCGCGAACGGCGTCAGGCTGAAGAGACGTTGCGCCGGGCCCAGGATGAACTGGTGCAGGCCGGTAAACTCGCCGCCATCGGCCAGATGTCGACCAGCATTGCCCATGAATTGAATCAGCCGTTGGCGGCGCTGCGAACCTTGTCCGGCAACACTGTACGTTTTCTCGAGCGCGGTCAGCTGGACGTGGCCAGCACCAACCTCAAAACCATCAACGAATTGATCGACCGCATGGGCCGGATTACCGCCAGCCTGCGCTCCTTCGCCCGTCGCGGCGATGACAAAGGCCAGGCCTGCCTCGGCAAAGCGGTGGATGCCGCGTTGCAACTGCTCGGCGGTCGGGTGGACAGCATCCATCTGCAACTGCATCGTGACTTTGCCGATGTGCAGGTGCAGATCGACCAGACCCGCCTGGAGCAGATCCTGGTCAACCTGATCGGCAACGCCCTCGATGCCATGCAGGCGCAACCGCTGCCGGAGTTGTGGCTCGAAGGCGAAGTGTTCGATGGCAAATATCGCCTTCGGGTACGCGACAATGGCCACGGCATCGACGCCGAAGCGCGCAAGCATCTGTTCGAACCGTTCTTCACCACCAAACCCGGCGAGCAGGGCCTGGGCCTCGGCCTGACCTTGTCGGCGAGCCTGGCCGCCGCCACCGGCGGGCACCTGGGTGTCGAACACCCGGCCAGCGGTGGTACCACCTTCGTCCTCAGTTTACCGTTGGTAAGCCTCACTTCCGCCGAGCCAATATGAACAACGACCTTAGTGTGCTGATCGTCGAAGACGACCCCCATGTGCTGCTCGGCTGCCAACAGGCGCTGACCCTCGAAGACATTCCCTGCGTGGGCGTGGGCAGCGCCGAAGAAGCGCTGGAGCGCGTCGGCGACAACTTTGCCGGGATCGTCATCAGCGACATCCGCCTGCCGGGCATCGATGGCCTGGAACTGCTGACCCGGCTCAAGGCCCGCGACCGCAGCCTGCCGGTGGTGCTGATTACCGGCCACGGCGACATATCCATGGCGGTCGGCGCGATGCAGAAAGGCGCCTACGATTTCATGGAGAAACCCTTCTCCCCCGAACGCCTGGTGGATGTAGCGCGCCGCGCACTGGAGCAACGCAGTCTGGCGCGGGAAGTCTCGTCGCTGCGCCGACAACTGGCCGAGCGCGATTCACTCGAAGGCCGGATCATCGGCCGCTCGCCGGCGATGCAGAACCTGCGGGAATTGATCGCCAATGTCGCCGATACCTCGGCCAACGTGTTGATTGAAGGCGAGACCGGCACCGGCAAGGAACTGGTTGCGCGCTGCCTGCACGACTTCAGTCGGCGCCACACCAAACAGTTCGTCGCGCTGAACTGCGGCGGCCTGCCGGAGAACCTGTTCGAAAGCGAGATCTTCGGCCACGAGGCCAACGCTTTCACCGGCGCCGGTAAACGGCGGATCGGCAAAATCGAGCACGCCGACGGCGGCACGCTGTTCCTCGACGAAGTGGAAAGTATGCCCCTGCCCTTGCAGATCAAACTGCTGCGGGTGTTGCAGGAACGCACCCTCGAACGCCTCGGCTCGAACCAGAGCGTTGCGGTGGATTGCCGGGTGATCGCAGCGACCAAGTCCGACCTCGATCAGTCGAGCAAGGCCGGCGAATTCCGCAGCGACCTGTATTACCGCCTCAACGTAGTGACCCTGGAACTGCCGCCGCTGCGCGAACGCCGCGAAGACATCCTGCAACTGTTCGAACACTTCCTGCAGCAGTCGTCCTTGCGTTTCGACCGCGCCGTGCCGGAACTGGACAACCAGACCCTGTCGAATTTGATGAGCCACGACTGGCCGGGCAACGTGCGTGAACTGCGCAACGTCGCCGAGCGCTTCGCCCTCGGTCTGCCAGCGTTCAAGAAATCCGGCGCCAGCGGCAGCAATCAAGGCCTGGCGTTCGCTGAAGCCGTGGAAGCGTTTGAACGCAATCTGCTCAGCGATGCGTTGCAGCGCAGCGGCGGCAACCTGACCCAGGCCAGCCAGGAACTGGGCATGGCCAAGACCACCTTGTTCGACAAAGTGAAGAAGTACGGGCTGAGCCACTGATGGACCTGATTCTCAAAGCAACCCTGGGTGCGGCGGTGGTGTTGATCCTCGCCGCCCTGGCCAAGACCAGGAATTATTACATCGCCGGGCTGGTGCCGCTGTTTCCGACCTTTGCCCTGATTGCGCATTACATTGTCGGCAAGGGGCGCTCGCTGGAGGATTTGAAGACAACCATCGTGTTTGGCATGTGGTCGATCATTCCGTACTTCATCTACCTGGCGACGTTATACGTGATGGTCGACCGGATGCGGCTGGAGGCTTCGCTGGCCGTGGCGTCGGTGGCGTGGTTGATGGCGGCCACTGTCCTCGTCACCGTCTGGCTCCGTTTCCAAGCGTGACCCATCTCCCGTAGGAGCGAGGCTTGCCCGCGAAGAACGATAATGCGGTGTGCCAGATACTCCGTGGCGGCCCATTCGCGGGCAAGCCTCGCTCCTACAGGGTCAGCGGTGTGTGGCTGTGATGGCGGCCACTCTTCGCTTCCAAGCGTGACCCCATCTCCCGTAGGAGCGAGGCTTGCCCGCGAAGAAAGATAACGCGGTGTACCAGATACACCACGGCGGTCCATTCGCGGGCAAGCCTCGCTCCTACAGGGTCAGTGGTGTGTGGCTGGCCCGGCCCTTGCATTTACCCCTAAAAGCCCGCTCGGCCGGCCTTCATGATGGATGGAGCCGGTGTCTGGGAGGGTGTGCCAAGGGTGAATTGCGACCTTGAACATTTTAGATCTCGACCACAGCCTCACCGCCCAGGCACCGATCGCGCAGCTGCTCGACAGCGGTCGTGCCAAACGCCTGGACCTGCTCGACCTCGGCCCGCAGCTGCGGCTCTGGTCCAGCGAGCGAACGTGGCAGCGCTTCGCTGAACGCCTGCAGCAACGCCCGCGCCACAGCGGCCCGCAGCCTGAAATTTTCTTCGTGGGCTCCGGTGATTACCATCACCTGACGCCGGCTTTCCTGAGCGATTTGCCGGAGCCGGTGAGCCTGATCCACTTCGACAACCACCCCGACTGGGTCCACTTCGCCCCGCGTCGGCATTGCGGCTCGTGGGTCAATCAGGCGCTGAAGCTGCCGAACATCCGGCGCATCGTTACGCTCGGCCCGTGCAGCGACGACCTGCAAAACCCGCAGCTCAAGGGCGGCAACCTCAACGCCCTCAGGCGCGGCGTCTTGCAGCTGTTCCCGTGGCAGCACCCGCCCTCCAAGGTCTGGGGCCGGGTCGGCGATGGTGCCGGGCATCAGCAGCAGGAAAACCTTTTGCACTGGCGCAATCTGGCCGAGCTGGACTGGCCAATGTTTCTTAAACAGATGATCGCCAGCCTGCCCACCGACGCGGTGTGGATCAGCATCGACAAGGACGTATTGGCCAGCGAAGACGCGGCGACCAATTGGGATCAGGGCGGCATGCGCCTCAGTCATTTGCTGCACGCCATCCGCGTGCTGGCGGCCGGTAAACGAATCATCGGCATCGACATCTGCGGCGAATACGCCCCGCCGGCCTTCAGCAACGCCTTCAAACGCTGGGAAGCCAAGTCCGACCAGCCGCCCGCCGAACGCTGGAGCGAAGCCGATTTGCTGCGCAACGCGGCGACCAATCAGGCGCTGATCGAGCTGTTCGAGGAGTTGTTCCCATGACCTTCACGGTGATTGTGCTGGTGGGGTTTTCCATTGTGCTGGACGTCATCGGTCAGCTCTGTTTCAAGCTCGGCCTGGATCGTTTGCCCGAGCTCGAAGGCGGCTTTCGGCTGAATGCGTTCTGGGGCCAGGTGTTCAATGCGCCGCTGCTGTGGTGCGGCATCGGCGCCTACGTGATCGAATTTTTCGTCTGGCTCGAAGCCCTGTCCCGGGCGCCACTGAGCCTGTTGTTTCCGGCGGCGGCGCTGGCGTATTGCGGCGTGGTGCTAGCCGGAAAACTGATCCTCGGTGAAACCGTCAGCCGCCGGCGCTGGCTTGGCACGTTGGTGATTACGGCGGGCGTCATGCTCGTGTGTGTCGCCCATGCATGAGGCTCAATCGATGCTCAGAGGCAAGACCGACTGGCTGCATGAGCGCCTCGGCACCGTGGTGCTTTGGGCGCTGTTGATCGGTTTTGAAAGTGCCGGCCAGATCGCGACCAAGGTCGGCGGAGATCAACTGGGGCAGATGGATTTCAATGTGCAATGGCTGCTGGCGGTGGCAGTCAACCCCGGCGTGTGGCTGGCGATTGCCTGCTACATCGGGGCGTTTTTTGTGTGGATGCTGATACTGCGGCGCAGCAGTTTGTCCCTGGCGTTCCCGCTGAGTTCGCTGGTATTTGTCGGGGTGTTGTTGGGGTCGTGGCTGGGGTTGGGCGAGCAGATCAGCGTGCTGCACTGGGTGGGTGTGGCAGTGATTATGGGCGGGATTGCGTTGTTGGCCGAGGGTGAAAAAACCTGAAAACAACATCCCCCTGTAGGAGCTGTCGAGTGAAACGAGGCTGCGATCTTTTGATTTTAGAAAGATCAAGATCAAAAGATCGCAGCCTCGTTTCACTCGACAGCTCCTACAGGGTTTCGGTGGTGGTCAGTCGAATGTGTAGGCCACCGCCGCCTGCACTTCCGCCTGATTGCTGTCCCCAACCTGTTTGACAATGCTGCTGTCCGCCGCCGAGCCCGTCAGGTGAATCCAGCTGGCACTGGTCAGCAGCGACCACTGCGGCGCCAAGGGAAATTCAAAGCTCTGGGTCAGCGCCACGTTCTGCAATCCACCGCCAGCGTTGTACGGCCGAACCCCGGACGCCTGGGACTCATCGGCACTGACCCCAAAGAACGTCTGGGTCTGCCGGGCATCAGCAAAATGCGCGGTCACATTCGAGTTGCCGATTACCCCGCCTCCCACGGGATAACCCACTTCGCCACCGACCCGCCCAAGCACCCCGCCCTGACCGCTGCGCCCACCCACCGCTTGCCCGACCGAGGCAAACACCCGCCAGAAATCAGCCGGGGCGTACTGCACAAACCCGCCGACTTCACCCATGTCCGGCACGTCGCGCAAGCCTAGCAGCTCGCCGTTGGAAGTCCGTCCGGGCAGGTAATTCACCAACGGTCCGGCGCTGAAACCGTTGGCGTTGAACGCGTCCCAGGTCAACCCGTCGTCGGTGCTGAGGCTGACATCGCCCCAGTCCAGATCGAGGTACGGCACGGGCCGGGTTTCGTAGCGGCTGCCGGTGGGATCGTGCGGCTGATAGCTGAGCCCAAGCCCCGCTTCGCCGGTGATCTCATCGGCCATAGCGTTGGCTGAAAGGCACGCCAGCGCGGCGACCAAAGCAAAAACAACCCTCGACATGAGGCGGTTCCTTGATAGGGATAGGCGCGCATCAATCCCCGAACCCCACCCCTCGCGCAAGCACTCATGTTGTTTGTAGCGACCTACAAAAATTGTAGCTTCGCCGACATCGAAACCTACTGAAACCCCAGCCCTGCTGGGCCAAACCCTGTTGGCACACTCCCTGCTCTACCCCTTTTGCAGCGCAGACAGCGCACCCTGCCCAATAGGTACAGCAGATGATTGACTGGCATATCGTGTGTGATTTCGACGGGACCATCACCCGCACCGACGTGATCGACAGCATCCTCCAGCGTTTCGCCGACCCGAGTTGGGAAGCGATCGAAAACGAGTGGCTGGCGGGCGACATCGGTTCCCGTGAATGCCTCAGCCGCCAGCTCTCGCTGGTCAAGGCCACACCCGCCGAGCTGCTCGGATTTTTCGACAGCATCGACATCGACCCGGACTTCCCTGACTTCGTCGACCACGTGATCGGCCTCGGCGCCTCCCTTGAAGTGGTCAGCGACGGCATCGAACAAGGCATCGCGCGGATCCTCGCGCGTCACTACGTCAGCCTCTTGCCGATCCTCGCCAACCGCTTGCGCCAGGTCGATCACCACAGTTGGCGCATCGACTTCCCGCACGCCAGCGACGCCTGCCGCGCCGCGTCCGGCAACTGCAAATGCAAATCCACCCCCGGCACCAAGCGGGTGCTGGTGATTGGCGATGGCCAGTCCGACCTGTGCGTGGCCGCCACCGCCGATTTCGTGTTCGCCAAGGATCGCCTGGCCGAGCACTGCGAACGCAATGGCATCGCCTATGCGCGTTTCGACAGCTTCGCCGAACTGCCTGCGCTGCTGGCCCTGCTGCCAAGCGCCAGCGCCGCCAACGCCACTTCCTTCAACGTCGAAACACAGGAGCTCTTCCACCATGTCTGATATTCGAATCGCCACGCCTGAAGACCAGGTTCTTCTGGAAAAAGAAGCCAGGTACTGCTCCTACGGCGACACCGTTCACTACATCGAACCGCCGCGAATCTTCAGCCGTTGCGAAGGCTCCTACGTCTGGGACACCGAAGACCAGGCCTACCTTGACCTGCAAATGTGGTACTCGGCGGTCAACTTCGGTTACGCAAACCCGCGCCTGAACAATGCGCTGAAACAGCAGATCGACACCCTGCCGCAAATCGCCAGCCAGTACCTGCACAAAGGCAAGATCGAGCTCTCGGAAATGATCGCCGTGGACGCGAAGAAAAAATTCGGCCTCGACGGTCGCGTGCACTTCAACGTCGGTGGCTCGCAGTCCATCGAGGACTCGCTGAAAGTCGTGCGCAACGCCACCAACGGCAAAAGCCTGATGTTCGCTTTCGAGGGTGGCTATCACGGGCGCACCCTCGGCGCCTCGTCGATCACGTCCAGCTACCGCTATCGCCGTCGCTATGGCCACTTCGGAGAGCGGGCGCAGTTCATCCCGTTCCCGTACCACTTTCGCGGCCCTAAAGGCATGAGCAAGGAAGAGTACGGCAGCCATTGCGTGCAGAATTTCGCCCGGTTGTTCGAGACCGAATACAACGGCGTCTGGGACCCGAAAGTCGGCCAGAGCGAATACGCGGCGTTCTACGTCGAGCCGATCCAGGGCACCGGCGGCTACGTGATTCCGCCGATGAATTTCTACAGCGAGCTCAAGCATGTGCTGGATCAGCACGGCATCTTGATGGTGGTCGACGAAATCCAGATGGGCTTCTACCGCACCGGCAAGCTGTGGTCGATCGAGCACTTCGACGTCAAACCGGACGTGATCGTCTTCGGCAAAGCCTTGACCAACGGCCTCAATCCGCTCGGCGGCATCTGGGCCAAGGAAGAATTGATCAACCCGAAAATCTTCCCGCCCGGTTCAACGCATTCGACCTTTGCGTCGAACCCGTTGGGCACCGCAGTCGGTCTGGAAATGTTCAAGATGACCAGCGAAATCGACTACGGCTCGATGGTGATGAACAAGGGCAAATACTTCCTGGAAGGCCTGAAGGATTTGCAGAAACGCTACCCGATCATCGGCGATGTCGACGGTCTGGGCCTGGCCCTGCGCTGCGAGATCTGCGGCCCGGACGGTTTCACGCCGGACAAGGCGACCCTGGATTTCATGGTCGAGGAAGGCATGAAGGGCGACATCGAAATCGATGGCAGACGCCTGGGCCTGATTCTCGACGTGGGCGGTTACTACAAGAACGTGATCACCCTCGCGCCGTCGCTGGAAATCAGCTACCCGGAAATCGATCTGGGCATCGCCCTGCTCGACCGTCTGCTGCACCGGACGATGCAAAGATGATGGCCGAAGCGATCGACATGGGCGAAGGCAGCGCCGGTTTCGTTCTCGGCAGCGGCGAGGTCGCGGTGGTGTTGATCCACGGCCTCACCGGCACGCCGACCGAATTTCGCCGGGTGGCCACCGGCCTGGCCAAGGCTGGGTGTACGGTCTACGTGCCGACCCTGGCCGGGCACTGTGGGAACAACGCCGACCTGCAAGCCACCGGGTGGCGCGACTGGTATGAGAGCGCGCGCAAGACCTTCATCGGCGTACGCCGCAAACACGAGCATGTGTTTGTCGGCGGTTTGTCCATGGGCGCGGTGCTGTCGATGTACCTGGCCGCCGAGCATCCGGGGCAGATCGAAGGCTTGTTGCTGTATTCGACCACGCTGCGTTACGACGGCTGGAACATGCCCTGGGTGGCAAAGTTGAGCCGCTTTGTCATGTCGATTCCGTTTGGCGTGCACCTGTGCCGCTTCAACGAAAAATCACCGTTCGGTATCAAGGACGAACGCTTGCGGGCCCTCGTCGAGCGGCAGATGAAGGCCGGTGAAAGCAGCAGTGCCGGGCTGCTGAGCATGTCCGGAGTGAGTGTTCGGGAACTGCATCGGTTGGTGGCAGTGGTGAAAAAACGCATGCCGCAGATCACCACTCAAACGCTGGTCCTGCACTCGCGCGAAGACGACATCACCAGCCCCTGGAACGCCGACTATGTGGAACGCAAGCTGGGTGGGCCGGTGGTGAAGATCCTGCTGGACGACTGCTATCACATGATCACCGTCGACCTGCAATACCGCCGTGTCGTGGAGCTCAGTGCGGACTTCATCCAGCACCGTTTCGTGCAACAAGGAAGCCAACCCGCTCCCCATACGCCAGGACTTTCAGCAGCTGGCCTGACAGCAATGCCGAACATTGCACGCCCCTTGTAGCAGCTGTCGAGCTTGCGAGGCTGCGTTCGGCTGCGAAGCAGTCGTGAAATCAGACAACGCGGAGCATCAGGAAAACCGCAAGTTCAGGTTTCACGACTGCTTCG
>NZ_JBIVBY010000024.1:0-67531 GCF_044746405.1 Pseudomonas sp. NPDC086251 | reverse complement strand
CGTCCCCCCCCCCCCCCCCCCCCCCCCCCCCCCCCCCCCCCCCCCCCCCCCCCCCCCCCCCCCCCCCCCCCCCCCCCCCCACAGCTGCTACAGAGCCGAACGCAGGCTTCGCCAGCTGCTACAGGGATCGTGCAACGGTGGGATGGCCGTAATGGTGAGCAATTTTAAGGAAACAATGTGATCACAGCCCTTGCCTTTTCGACGATCGAGGCCATCGACCGCAGTGCCTGGAATGCCTGTTTCCCCGCCGAACTGGAGGACTGGGATTACTATCGGGCCGTTGAACAGGCGGGCATTGCCGATTTTCAGTGGCGCTATCTGGCGCTGTATGAAGAGCAGGTGCTGGTCGCCGCAGCGGTGGCGTTCACCACCGCCTATGCGCTGGACACCACGGTTCAAGGCTTAGGCAAACGCGTCAGCGAACGCGTGCGCCGCTGGTGGCCGGGCCTGCTCGAGGTGCGCCTCTACGCCCTCGGTTCTCCGGTGGCCGAGCAATGCCATGTCGGCACAGCCCGACACATCGAACCCGCCCGGCGCCCGGTCCTGCTCGAGCAACTGTTGAACCTGGCGCGCAATGACGCCGATCAGGCCGGTATCGGCCTGCTCGCGGTCAAGGATGCCTCACATCGTGATGCGCAATGGTTGCAGGTCTGTCATGAGGCCGGTCTGCAAAGCATGCCCGGGCTGCCCAGCGCAGAACTGCCGATCAGTTTTGGCTCGGTGGACGCCTACCTCGGCACCCTCGGCAAATCCACCCGCAAAGACCTGCGTCGCACGTTGCGCGGGCAAGGTCCGAGGATCGAGTGGCGACGCTCTGTCGACGACCTGCTGCCGCGCATGATGCAGCTCTACGACGCCACCCTCGCCCGCAGCGACCTGACTTTCGAACGCTTGCCGCCGGCCTACTTCCACCAAGTCCTGGAACAGCTCGACGAGCGAGCCGCTTGCGTGCTGTATTGGCTCGGCGACGAACTGGTGGCGTTCAACCTGGTGCTGCTGGACGAGCAGCGACTGGTGGACAAGTTTTTCGCCCACGACCTGAGCCAGACCCGCGAGCACAACCTGTACGTACGCAGCTGGCTGGCCAATGTCGACTACTGTATTGAACACGGCATCCCGATCTACGCGTGCGGTCAGGCCGGCTATGCCAGTAAGCTGCGCCTGGGTTGCTCGTTTACCGGCAACACCGTGTTTTTCCGCCATCGCAACCGCGCGCTCGACGGCCTGTTGCGAGGGCTGAAAATGTTTATCCGCCCGGACCGATCCGACCCTGCCATGGCTGCTGCATTAAGCGAAGCATGATGACCAGACACCGACCCGCCAACGCCCGACCTTTCGCCCTTTCCGGCTGGAGCCTGCAGCGCAAACTGGTGCTGGCCTTCTGGCTGGTCAGCGTGGTTCCGACGATGATCGCCGCCGAACTGGCCGCCACCACCCTGTCGCAGATTTTCGACAGCAACGTGCGGATCTGGCTGCAGGAATCGACCAAGATCGTCGAGGACGAAATCACCGAGATCCTGCGCGATAACGCCCGGGTCGCACAGTTGCTCCTGCGTTATACGCGCCCGCCAACCGATGCCCCCTCGACTCAACGCGACAAACTGACCACCGACATCGCCGAAGCCATGGGCATCGACGTGGTCGCGCTGGTGCGCAATAGCGACCACAAAGTGCTGTTCAGCACCGCCACCGACGACATCGTCCGCCAGATCAGCACCGCCCCCAAAGCCGTGTTGCAGACCCTGCAAGTCGGCGGCGTCGCCATGGGCACGGTGGTCTCGACCTTCGAGACCGATCAGGACGGCGTCGATTACAAACTGGTGATTGCGACCTACCTCGACAGCAGTTTCCTCACCAGCGTGGCCGACGTGCATTCCCTCGACCTGCGCCTCTACCTGGCCAAGGCCGATGACTTCTCGGAGATTTTTTCCACCCAGCGCTTCGAGGATCATCCGGCGGCCGTGCCGGAAAAAATCGAACAGATCCTGCGCAACACCAAGCAGCCGATCGAGCAATTCACCAACCGCTACAGCGGTATCTACCGGCCGATTCTCAACGAAAACGGCGAGTTGCAAGGGGTGATTTTCAGTGGTCTGCTGCGCCACACCAGCCTGGTCGGGCTGGTGAACCAGAGCAACCTGTTCATCCTGATTTTCCTGCTCAGCTCGGCCGCCTCACTGGCGGTTGGCTGGCTGGTGTCACAACGTCTGACCCAGCCATTGCGCGAACTCTCCAAAGGCGTGCAAGCGGTGATCGCCGGGGATTATCGCCAACGCCTGGCGGTCACTGGCGGCGACGAACTGGCGGAATTGAGCAGCACCTTCAACCATATGAGCGAACGCCTCGGCGAGTTGCAGCACCTGGAATCACAACTGCGCCGCCGCGACCGCCTGCATGCGCTGGGTGAAGTCGCCATGGGCCTGGCCCATGAAATCCGCAACCCGCTGGGCATCATCAAGACCGCCACGCAATTACTCCACCGGCGCGCCGATTTGCCCGAGACCGACAAGCGTCATCTGGAATACGTTGTCAGTGAAGTCAGCCGCATCAACGACCTGATCACCGAATTCCTCGATTTCGCCAAACCCAGCGCGCCGATGCGTTCGACACAGCTGGCGCGGCCGCTGGTGGATGAATTGATCGGCTTTTGCGCCCCGGAACTGGCCAGCCACAACATCGATGTGCGCATCGACGATCAGGCCCCCGCCGCGACCCTGTATGCCGACGCGCGGCAACTCAAGCAGGCCGGCCTGAACCTGATCGTCAACGCCATCGACGCCATGCCCGACGGCGGACGCCTGACCGTGGCGATCAGCAGTGATTCGTCGTTCACCGTCATCAGCATTTCCGACACCGGCCAAGGCATCGAACCGGACATGCTCGAACGGATTTTTACGCCGTTCGTCACCACCAAGGCGTCGGGCACCGGGCTGGGTCTGGCCAAGGTCTTCTCGATCATGGAGAGTCATGACGGACGCATCGAGTGCGTCAGTGAAAAAGACGCCGGGGCCACCTTCACCCTGTACATTCCGGCCAACGGTGCAGACTTCGACGAGGGCAGCGATGACACATAACGTACTGGTGGTCGACGACGAGCCCAAGCTCTGCGACCTGCTGGCTTCGGCACTGAGTCAGAACGGCATTGTGGTGTTCACCGCCGGCAATGGCCTGCATGCGCTCAAGGTGCTGGAGTGCGAGGACATCGACCTGGTGATCAGCGACTGGCGCATGCCCGGCATGGACGGCCCGCAATTGCTGGCGGAAATCAAAACGCGTTTTCCACAGTTACCGGTGATCGTCATGACCGCCTACAGCACCGTGAAAAACGCCGTGCAGTCGATGCGCAACGGCGCCTTCGACTACATCGCCAAGCCCTTCGACATCGACGAACTGGACATCACCGTCAGCAAAGCCCTGCAATTTCGCGACATCCTCAAAGACAACCAGCGCATGCGCGCCGAACTCGACGAACACCAGCAGATCGACAGCCTGATCGGTGACAGCCCGAGTTTTCGGCGGGTGCTGCACGCGATCGATTCGGTGCGCGAAAGCAACGCAACGATTCTGCTGACCGGCGAAAGCGGCACCGGCAAGGAAATGGTCGCCCGGGCGATCCACAAACACGGCAATCGCGCCGACAAACCGTTTGTCGCGGTGAACTGTGCGGCGATCCCTGAAGGGCTGCTGGAAAGCGAAATGTTCGGCCACCGCAAAGGCGCGTTCACCGGCGCCGTGGCGGATCGGGTCGGGCGTTTCCTGCAGGCCGACAAGGGCACGCTGTTCCTCGATGAAATCGGCGAAATGCCGTTGGCCTTGCAAGCGAAAATCCTCAGGGCGTTGCAGGAACGAGTGATCGAACCGGTGGGCGATCCACGCGAGCGCAAAGTCGATGTGCGGGTGATCGCCGCGACCAACAAAAACCTGCTGGAGGCGGTGGCCAACAAGGAATTTCGCGAAGACCTGTACTATCGCCTCAACGTGTTCCCGATTCCCCTGCCCGCCCTGCGCGAACGAGTGGAAGACATCGCCCCGCTGGCCCGACATTTCGCCCACACCCTGGGCGCCACGGCGGGCAAACGCATCACCGGTTTCAGCCCGGCGGCGTTGCAGGCTATGGCCAATTATTCGTGGCCGGGGAACATTCGCGAGCTGCAGAACTGCGTGGAGCGCGCGACCATTGTCGCTTCGGGGGCGGTGATCGAAGACGATGATCTGCCGGCCTATCTGTTTGCCTCACGGCCCGCCGACAGTGGCGCGATTTTCAGCGAGGGCAGCAACGTGCCTTCGGACCTGGAAGCGGCGCTGGCGGAAGTCGAGAAGGCCTACATCCTGGCGGCCCTGCAACAGAGCAACGGCGTGCAGGCAGCGGCGGCACAGTTAATCGGAATTTCCGAGCGCAGCTTCTGGTACCGGCTGAAGAAACTGGGGATTCATGTGGACAAGATCGTACGCTGATCACGCAAACACACCGCCCCCTGTGGGAGCGAGCCTGCTCGCGATAGCGGTCGATCAGTCAACCATGATCTGGAAGCTGATGGCCCCTTCGCGAGCAGGCTTGCTCCCACAGTGACCGCGTTTGCCGGTCAGCTCACTGTGCCGCCCTTCGCTTCACTCATGATCTGCCGAATCGCGGCGACAAACGTTTCCACCGGCTGCCCGCCACTGACCGCGTACTGCCCGTTGAACACCACCGTCGGCACTGAACTCACCCCGCGCGACAGCCACAATTGCTCTTCCTCAAGCACCTCTTTGGCGAACTCGTCGGACGCCAGAATCGCCTCGGCCCGTTGCCGATCCAGCCCGACGCTTTCGGCAATCTGTGCCAGCTGACGGTGATCTGAAGGATTGCCGCCGTCGGTGAAATACGCCTTGAACAGCGCCTCTTTCAGATTGAACTGCAACCCTTCAAGCCCCGCCCAGAACAACAAACGATGAGCGTCGAAGGTGTTGTAGATGCGACTGTTGCCGTCCGTGCGAAAAGCAAACCCGACCTCGGCGCCACGCGAGCGAATCATCTCGCGATTCTTCTGCGATTGCTCAGGCGTCGAGCCGTACTTCTCGATGATGTGTTCAGTGATGTTCTGCCCTTCAGGGCCCATCTTCGGGTTCAGCTCGAACGGCTGAAAACGAATCTCGGCCTGGACCTCGTCACCCAGCAGATCCAAGGCCCGGGTCAAGCCATACAGGCCGACAACGCACCAAGGGCAGGACACGTCGCTGACGAAATCGATTTTCAAGGGGGCACTCATCACACACCTCGCAGACTGAAACACGCCGGAAAGTTCGAACGATACACCGACAGCCCTGAGTGCGCAGCAGATCACTTGTGGGAGCGGGCTTGCTTGCGAAAGTGGAGTGTCAATCGCATCAATGCTGAATGAACCGCCGCCTTCGCGGGCAAGCCTCGCTCCTACAAAGGCAAAAACAGGGCACACCCGCCGCTCTTCACCACTCATCAGGCCGAGCGTTAGCTCGCCTGCTTTTGATCCACCCGCCCCGTCGGGAGGCTGAGTGGAGGTGTTCATCTGGGGGCAGGCGCGTAGCGCCGTTCGACGCAGTCGAACACATCGAGAGGAGGTCGTCGCGAAGCAGACCGGAGGCGATGCGCCCAGATGAATACCGGAGCGAAGGAACGCCGAGCCTAAGCGAGGGGCCGGACGCTGGGGCAAGACTTTTTGGTTCCTTTTGTGGAGTTTGACAAAAGGGACTCGCCGTAAGGGCGAAACCGTAAGTGGCCGTTACCGCAGGAATGGATATGTACACCTGATAGAAAATGGTCGGCTATAAGGCCGCCTTCGCGGGCAAGCCTCGCTCCTACACAGGGATTTGTGGTGTTACAGCAGATTATGCTCAGCCACAGGATCAAGCTGCGCCCAATGCGAAGTGTCCTCCCGATGAGCCTGCAAATACGGCAACACCGCCGCCAGCAACGGCGCCTTGAACGCCTCCTGGAATCGATGCGCCAACCCCGGAATCAACCTCAACTGACTGCCGCGGATATGCGCCGCCAAATGCACCCCATGCATCACCGGCAACAACGGATCAGCCGTGCCATGCACCACCAACGTCGGCACCCGCAACTGATTAAGCAACGCCACCCGACTCGGCTCCGCAAGAATCGCCATGATCTGCCGCTTCACCCCCTCAGGATTGAACGCCCGGTCATAAGACAGCGCCGCCTGATGCAACAACGCCTGCCGATCATCACTCACCGTCGGGCTGCCCAGCGCCGCCAGCAAATCAGCCTGTTGCTCCAAAGCCACTTCACGATTCGGCGCCCCACGGCGTGACAGCAACTGCACCAACGCCGCACTGGGCGCCGGCAAGCCCTCAGCCCCCGAAGTGGTCATGATCAACGTCAGGCTCTCGACACGCTGTGGCGCCATGGCCGCCATGTGCTGGGCAATCATCCCGCCCATACTCGCGCCCAGCACGTGGAACTGCTCGACGTGCAACGCGTCCATCAACCCAAAGGCATCGTCCGCCATATCCGTCAGGGTATACGGCGCCGACACCGGCAGACCGAGCTTGTAGCGCAACACTTCAAAGGTCAGGTTGGCATCGACCGGCGCTTGCCGCCAGGTCGAGAGACCGACATCGCGATTGTCATAGCGAATCACCCGAAAACCCTGCTGACACAACGCGACCACCACCTCGTCCGGCCAGTGAATCAACTGCCCGCCCAGGCCCATCACCAGCAACAGCGCCGGGTCCGACGCACGGCCGATGCTCTGGTACGCCAGACTCACTTGCGCCAGATCGGCCCGTTCGGTCGGAACATTGACATCACAACGAGAGGCCGCAAAAGACGGCGGGCCGAACAACAAGGTGGCCATGAAAAGAACGGTTGATAAACAAAAAGCACGCATGAAAAAACACCAAAACGCAGAACCCCAGTAGAGCGCGAGTCTGATGAAGTTTGTTCAAGCGCGCTGCCACAGTTCCATGACAGTTTGATGAAGAGTGCCGAGCGGTCATCGACTATTGAAACGGCACAACGCGATAACTATGTACCGCCACGCCTTCCCACCCCTGATCTCTAATGGCCTGGACGCCGGCAAAGCCCGGCCCTTGCCCCTTGGAGACCCGTCGCCATGCTCGACGAACCCACGCCCCCGCCGGCCGACTTCGGCCTCGTCCACCCTTTGAATCCCAACCTGGATCAAAGCCTGCTCCTGAGCGCTTTGGCGCGCAGCAATGATTGCCTTGAGCAATGGCTCGAACTCATGGCGCAGCACCCGCAGTCGCCACTCGATGCCAACTGGTGGAGCGCACGTGCGCACGGCACCGACCTGTCACGCCGGGCCCAGGCGGCCCGCCTGTACCGCCAGCATTTCGAGGCCTCGAGCCAACTGGCGTTCGCTCAGGGCAACCTGAGCGGCGAACAGATCAAAGTGCTGCTGGCGATCATCGATCCAGCCCTGTCGGAAGAGCAGCCCGACATCCAGGTCAGCCAACCCGCGCTAACGAGCACGGAGGGTCGGCGGGTCGAGCTCTCGGGGGCATTGGTCATCGGCCTCGATTCAACCCGGCCGGCAGCGCGATTGTTGTACCTGCCCTCAGGGCAACCGGCCTGGCGCACCTTTCAAACCCGTGACGCATTGGAGCGCTGGCTGATTGACCATCAGCCGCAATTGTTCGGCCAATCCCGGCTCGAAACAGACACCCCCGGCGTCGACTACACGGCTCTCGCCAAGCCCATTCTGCACACCGCTGCCGAATCGCTGCTGTCGCGGTTGTCCATCGCGCCCCTGGACCGGCAACGCAACGCAACGGTTTTTGCCGCGCCGCCCGACCTGCCGATGGCAAATACGAACGACAACAGTGCGCCATTCGGCCTGCTGACCCCGGACATTCCATTGGGCATGCGCCACAGTGCCCTGGCGCAACAGCAAAGGGCCTTGGAGAGCCTGCTCGGCCCGGACTTTCAAGGCGCCCCCAATGACCCGCGCCTGCAACGGCTGCAACAGCAACTCGACACGCTCACGACCGCCGAACAGGCCAGCAGCGCCGCCGCCACCGCGCTGTTGCACACCGACGCGCTAAAAATGCTGGAGCTGCGTCACCAGCCAAACCCGCACTACGCCGAGCTCTATCAGGCACGCCTGAGCGGGCTGCGCGCCGAGGCCGAGCTGCAATTGAGCCTGAATCAGATCAGCAGCGATGAACATCAATGGCTGACAAGCGTGCTCGACGCCCCCACTCAAACCCGCCCACAAGAACTGGTTGTCGCCCGGCTGACGCTGTCGGCCACCGACACCGAGGGCGAAACCACCCGCACGCAAGCCCAGGAACTGGACGGTGTGCTGGTATTTGCCCAGCCGTCTGCGTTGCTGCCGACCTCGACCCAGCCGCTGTTGCTCTACTGGCCCGGACGCTTCGGTGGCCTGCAACGCTTCGCCTCACGTCAGGCTCTGGAGCAAACGCTGTTCAACATGACGGGCAATGACCCGTCCCGAGCCTTGCACTACTCGGCATTGACCGGCGACCCGTTCGAATACGCGTTGCAGGCCCAGCTCTACACCTGTGAACAACAGGCAGCCCGACTGATTGCCGATAATCCCGTTCCGTCGCATGTCAACCAGCGTGCGGCGCAGCTGGATAACCTGCGGGAAAAAACCCACGCCCGCTTGACCGTGCCCATCGCCGCCGCCCGGGAACGGGCTTATGCGCAGATCATCGAGCAAAATCGTAGCAGCGCGCTGGCAGGTCAATTGCCATCGTGGCTCGACGCACCGACCGGCGCGCAACGCGAGCGACTCACGGGGTTGTTCAAGTCCTACCTCCGGGCGATGCAGCGTTCCCATGACCTGCTTGAGCGCGAGCTGCCCGCGCGGGAAGCCTTCAGCAAAAAAGCCATCGATGCCCGCCTGCGTCTGGAGTTCGGCCTCACACACAGCGTCGAGGTGCTACTGGATCTGCCGGACTCAACCACCTGGCAGAGAGTCGTGACTGACGGTGCCGCGCCGGGCACGCCGCAGAAAAGTGTGCTGATCGCCAGTCAACAGCGCAGCAAGCTGTCACTGGCCGAACTGGCGCAAAGCAACATCGATCAAGGGCTGGGGTGGCGACTGTCGTTCATGCAGGTCGAGATCAGCGGCGCTGACGAGACGCAACACCAGAAGCTCAAAACCGCCATCACCCTACCCTGGCTGCGCACGCTGGTCACCGAGCTGGACCTCGCCGGGAAATATGAAACGCTGATCCGCGAGACCTTCCTCGGCACCTCGACCGCGTCGGCTTTCAGCAACGAATACCGGCGTGAATGCCTGAGCGAACCGTGGCGCCTGATGCTCCGGCTGCAAGGCGAGTTCGCCCTGCTGCAACGACAGATCAGCGCCGACGGCCTGCACGTGCTGCAAATCGCCATCGACGCCCATACTCGCGACGCCTACGCGGCCAGCGGCAAGCGCATCGTACTGCTGCCGGCGCACCTGACCGTGGGCGGTGCAGACACGCAAAACCAGGGGCCCAGCACATTGGCCGGGGTGACCTTCATTGAGGAGCAGATCAGCGGCCTGACCCTGCTCTACCTGCCCGACAGCCCCGACGATCAAT
This sequence comes from Pseudomonas sp. NPDC086251, assembly GCF_044746405.1. Lineage (NCBI taxonomy): Bacteria > Pseudomonadati > Pseudomonadota > Gammaproteobacteria > Pseudomonadales > Pseudomonadaceae > Pseudomonas > Pseudomonas sp. NPDC086251. The sequence goes on along the minus strand of NZ_JBIVBY010000024.1, from coordinate 57,973 downwards.
TCCTGCGCCAATACGATAGCCTCGAAGAAGCGCGCAACGCCCTGTTCAACCTGTGTCTGCACACACGCATGGTCAACTACCTGGCCGACCGCGCGTTGACCGGCGATATCGCCCACCACGTCAGCCGGATCAATCAGGCCCTGTTGAAAAACTTCGACGCCCTGATTGGCACAGGCATGGCTTGGCCGGCGACGACCTCTTTGGCGGCACACCTGCTCAATGTGCACATGGGCCGTTTGCTCGAAGCCCATCGCGCGACATCGCGCTCCAACGATGCCTTGTATCTTGAGCACGTCGCGTTACAGTCCGGCGCCATGTTCAACTACCTGAAAATGGCCGTCGGCATGGTGCCGTTCGTGGGGACTGCCGTGGCGTTGTATGACGCCTGGGGCAGCGCCAATCTGGCGGTTGCGGCTTTCTTGCGTGGGCATGTCGGTCATGGTCTGGCCGAAGTTGAAGCGGTGCTGTTGTCCTTGATTGACGCGGCGATGGATATCTTGACCGGTATCTCCGCAACGCCAAGTGCTGCTCGCACCGCCACGCGCCATCGTCAATGGCGCACCGTGGCCAAAAGCGCCGGGGCCTTGCAACCGCCAACGCAACGACAGGCCCGACACACCCTGGAACGCTTCAGAGGCTATGAATACGAACACGAGATTTCCCTGGCCGGCCTGCAACCAGGGACCGAAGGGGCCTATCGCAATGTCTATCGACACGCCGATGGCCACTTCATGATCAGCCAGGGCCGCGTCTATCGCATCGAACTGAGCGGCGATTCGCGCCAATGGCGTTTGCACGGCACCTGGGCCCGCCCCTACAAACAACCCATCGCCCTCGATGAGACCGGCCACTGGAATACCCATTACGCGGTGTACGGCACGGTGATCGAGGGTGGCGGCGTCGGTGGCGGCGCGGTGCTCGGGCACATGGCCGACGGGCTGGACCCGCTGTGGCCCGCCGCGATTCGCCGTTGGTTGCCGCGCTGGTGGACCGATCGTGCCCTGCGTCGCCAATTGACTCTGACCAACACTGCCGATGCGTACACCCGGCGACTCGAAACCCAGACCCGCAGCACCAATGCCGAACTGGAGCAGTACTTCGCCCTTGAACCCGGTCAACGCCAACCCGTGCGTGCCCGCGTTGATCTGGCCTGCGCAAACGACATCGAGATTGCACAACACCAGTACCTGAACCTGGAAGAACTGATGACGTTCAGCCATGGCCGAAAGCGCGTCATGATCGAAGACATTCAAAGTCGCTGCGCCTGGATCATCGTCGACCGCTCGATACGCCGGGTGATGCTGACCAAAGATCTTCTGGTGGAACACCTCAATCGTATCGACCAACTGATTGCCCGATCAGATACGACGCCGGCCACCGACACGGCCGCGCACTTGCGTCTGATGGCGCAACGCAAGGAGGTACGCAAAGACTTCCTCAAGGATTTTGATCAACTGCATGAGACGGTCCAGGAGGCCCATCGCTGGAATCGCCGGATCACCAATCGCGCGCAAAAATCGATGATGGCCGAGGACATCGCGAACTTGAGCGACAAGTTCAGCGACGCCAATTATTACTACCTGAAAACGGCGCACGTGCTGGAAATCATCACCCACTATGAAGCCGTTACCAATCTGTCCTGGGTTTACTTTCATGTGCAGATGAAGAAGACGCGCAACCTGGTCGGACGCGCCTTGCTGACCCAGCATCATCTGCCGGAAGTGCGCGCCAGCTTCACCCAACGCAATAAAGTGCTCGAAGACTGCCTGGCCACCTATGCCGAATTCCGCCGCAATCTCAGCGCGTGGGCGCTGGGTTACCCGCAGCACCTGGATCTGGAGCACGTCGCGGTGTTCCTCGACAACCTCGAGAAAGTGGAAGAATTCGCACGCCATGCCATCAAGAATCGGCCGTCCAACACACCGAACGAGGGACGGAGCGGCAAGCAACTCTTCGAAACCGAGGACAACCAACTGCTGATCGGCGTCGCCAGTACCGACGCGGCGACCCGGCAAAAGCGCTTCACCATCGAGGGTGTCGACGGCCACACGGAAACCTGGCTGCCTCGCTCCAGTGGCAAATATCACCTCAGCGAACCCGTCGGCAGTCCGCCGCCTCAACTGCAGACCGATGTCGGGCCGCTACTGGCGGAGGCCAGGACGCGGCTGGGTGCCGCCAACGCTTACCAAAACAGAGTCGAAGGTTATGCGCGGCAAAACATGCTGCCCGTCGACCTGGAGCACATGATGAGCAGCGAAGCCGCGGAGTTGACCCTGCGTGCCCAGGCCATCGAACGGCTCTCACCCACGGAGCCGGTTGCGCTGCAATTGCGTGGCCGGGCGGATGATTTTTTGCGCACCGGGCGCATGCTGCGAATTGATCAAAGCATGAACAGCAAAACCCCGACCGAGGGCTATCTGGACTATTTGCTGGGCCAACAGGTTGTGGATATCCGCAAGGAAGGCGGGCTGCGGGATTTGGGCAAGCGTGCGGACGGGCGCAGGGATTTTCTGCAGGAATATGAGGTGCGCGATCTGCGGGGCGAAACGGCGCGCACCTTATGGTATGCGCACTTCCACTATACCTCGGCCAAGCCCGCGTTCAACGAGTTCGTCAAAGGCCATTTGAAGTTGCCCGAGCAACGCAATCTGGGCCTGCAATGGCAGCAGGCCCAGGCCAGCAGCGGCGTGCAGGTCGAATCGATCTGGCGTGGAGACATCGGCAAACCGCTGGGAAACCAACACTTCTCCGCGCTCTGAACACCGCAAAACCGCAAAACCCTGTAGGAGCGAGCTTGCTCGCGATGGACTTGAGAACGCCACGTTTATCCAGCCAACACGCGTTATCGTTGGCGTCCATCGCGAGCGAGCTCGCTCCTACAGGGGATCGGGGTTACGCCAGCTGGCTGCGTAGCTGACGGGCTGCGGCGACCATGTTGACCAGTGCCGCTTCGGTTTCCGGCCAGGCGCGGGTTTTCAGGCCGCAGTCCGGGTTGACCCACAAGCGTTCGGCGGGAATGCGCTTCACCGCTTTGCTGATCAACTTGACCATCTCGGCGGTGTCCGGCACCCGTGGCGAGTGGATGTCATAGACACCCGGACCGATGTCGTTCGGGTAGTCGAAGGCTTCGAACGCTTCCAGCAACTCCATGTCCGAACGCGAGGTTTCGATGGTGATCACGTCGGCGTCCATCGCCGCGATGGCTTCGATCACGTCGTTGAATTCGCTGTAGCACATGTGGGTGTGGATCTGGGTTTCGTCACGCACACCACTGGCGCTCAAGCGGAAGGCTTCCACCGCCCAGTCCAGATATTCCTGCCATTGCGCCCGGCGCAGCGGCAAGCCTTCGCGGAACGCGGCTTCGTCAATCTGCACGATCTTGATGCCGGCGTTTTCCAGGTCGAGCACTTCGTCACGCAGGGCCAATGCCAGTTGCTGCGCCTGGACTTTGCGCGACACGTCTTCACGCGGGAACGACCACATCAGCATGGTCACGGGACCGGTGAGCATGCCTTTCATGACCTTGTCGGTCTGGCTCTGGGCGTAGGTGATCCAGTCGACAGTCATGGCTTTCGGGCGGCTCAGGTCGCCGTAGATGATCGCCGGTTTCACGCAACGGGAACCGTAGCTCTGGACCCAGCCGAACCGGGTGAACAGATAGCCGTCGAGTTGCTCGGCGAAGTACTCGACCATGTCGTTGCGTTCGGCTTCACCGTGCACCAGTACGTCCAGGCCCAGGCGTTCCTGGATTTGCACGGCGTGGCGGATTTCGTGGTGCATGGCGTCGGTGTAATCGTTGGCCGACAGCTTGCCTTGCTTGAAAGCCTGGCGCGCCAGGCGGATCGATCCGGTCTGTGGGAACGAGCCGATGGTGGTGGTCGGGAATGCCGGCAGTTGCAAACGTGCGCGCTGTTGCTCGATGCGTTTGGCAAACGGCGAATGACGTTGGCTGTCCGCAGGACTAACAGCAGCGATGCGCGCCTGCACCTCGGCTTTGTGGATACGTGGCGACTCGGCGCGGCTGACCTGAATGGCGCGGCTTTCGGCCAGGGCGGCTTGCACTTTCGGCGCTTGCGGGTCGTTCAGGGCATCGCGCAGCACGGCGATTTCGCCACACTTTTGCACGGCAAAGGCCAGCCAGCTTTTCAGTTCCGGGTCGAGTTTGTCTTCACGCTCCAGGTCCACCGGGCTGTGCAGCAACGAGCAGGAACTGCTGACCCACAGGTTGTCGCCAAAGCGTTCCTGGGCAAATTGCAGCTGGGCCAGCACCGGCTCCAGCTCACAGCGCCAGACGTTGCGACCGTTGACCAGGCCTACCGAGAGAACCTTGTAGGTCGGCAGCCGATCGAGCACGTGCAGCAGTTGATCCGGCGCCCGTACTGCGTCGATGTGCAAGCCTTGCACCGGCAGGCCTACGGCGAGGCCGAGGTTGTCTTGCAAACCGCTGAAGTAGGTCGCCACCAGTTTTTTCAGCGGCGAGTATTGAAGGATGTGGTAAGCGCGTTCGAAGGCGTTTTTCCATTCCTGCGGCAGGTCGAGGGTCAGGATCGGTTCGTCGATCTGCACCCACTCCATGCCTTGAGCGGCGAGGCGACCGAGGATTTCGCCGTAGATCGGCAGCAGGCGTTCCAGCAGGTCGAGCTTGTCGAAGTCGTTGCCCTTGGCCTTGCCCAGCCACAGGTAAGTCAGCGGGCCGATGATCACCGGTTTGACGGTGTGGCCCAGGGCCTTGGCTTCGTCGACTTCATCGAACAGCTGTTCCCAGCTCAGCTTGAACTGTTGGTCAGCGCTGAATTCGGGGACCAGGTAGTGGTAGTTGGTGTCGAACCACTTGGTCAGTTCCTGGGCGTATTGCGCCTTGGCGTGGTCACCGCCGCAGCATTTCGCCGTGGCGCCACGGGCCATGGCGAACAGGGTGTCGAGGGTCGGCAGGCCGCGCGAATCCTTGGCGCTGTCGAAACGCTCGGGAATCACACCGAAGGTCAAGGAATGGGTCAGGACCTGGTCGTACCAGGCGAAGTCGCCCACGGGCAACAGGTCGATGCCGGCATCTTTCTGCAATTGCCAGTGAGTGGCGCGCAATTGGCGGCCGACGCTGTTCAGCGCGTCCTGATTGAGATCGCCCTTCCAGTAGGATTCGAGGGCTTTTTTCAGTTCGCGGTCAGCGCCGATGCGTGGAAAACCGAGGGTGTGGGCCAAGGCCATGGTGAGTTTCCTCCCTGTAAAAGATGGCGCCATTATCGACAGCCCACTCAACATGAGACAAACTCAACCTTTTCGTGTTGATCACAAGTTTTCCTCATGGAGCCCCCGGTGCTTGAAATCCGTCACTTGAAGACCCTGCACGCCTTGCGTGAAGCCGATAGCCTGGTGGATGCAGCTGACCGCCTGCACCTGACCCAGTCGGCCCTGTCCCATCAGTTCAAGGAACTGGAGGAACGCATGGGCATGCCACTGTTTGTGCGCAAGACCAAACCGGTGCGTTTCACCAGCGCCGGTTTGCGCCTGCTGCAACTGGCCGACGCCACCTTGCCGTTGCTGCGTGGTGCCGAGCGCGACATCGCGCGGCTGGCCGGTGGCACCGCCGGGCGCTTGCACATGGCGATCGAGTGCCACAGTTGCTTTCAGTGGCTGATGCCGACCATCGACCAGTTCCGCGATGCCTGGCCGGAAGTCGAGCTGGACCTGGCCTCGGGCTTCTCCTTCGCCCCGCTGCCAGCCCTGGCCCGTGGCGACCTGGACCTGGTGGTGACGTCCGATCCGCTGGAACTGGCCGGGATCACTTACGTGCCGTTGTTCACCTACGAAGCAATGCTCGCGGTGGCCAACCAGCACCGTTTGGCGAGCAAGGCCTACATCGTCCCCGAGGATTTGCTCACCGAAACCCTGATCACTTACCCGGTGGAGCGTGATCGGCTGGACATCTTCACCCGCTTCCTCGAACCGGCCGACATCGAACCGGCGCAGGTCCGCACCTCGGAACTGACGGTGATGATGATGCAGTTGGTGGCCAGCGGGCGCGGCGTCTGCGGCATGCCGCACTGGGCGCTGCATGAATACAGCTCACGGGGTTACGTGAAGGGCAAGCGGCTGGGCGAGAAAGGATTGTTTGCGACGCTGTATGCCGGGATCCGCGCCGACATGCTGGACGCGCCGTACATGCGCGATTTTTTGCTGACCGCCAAAGACACATCGTTCTCGACACTCGACGGTGTCAGCGCCGTCCGCTAGCACACCACAGACCTGTAGGAGCGAGGCTTGCCCGCGAAAGGAACGCTGCGGTGTATCTGAGACACCGCGTTATCGTTCTTCGCGGGCAAGCCTCGCTCCTACACAATGATTGCCGCGTAACCGCTCCTACAGAATGATTGCCGCGTAACCGCTCCCCTGTAGGAGCGAGGCTTGCCCGCGAAGGCGGCTGCACATTCCATATCAATGTGTCAGGCAGAACGCTTTCGCGGGCAAGCCTCGCTCCTACAGGGGTTGCGGTGATCCTTAAAGTTCACGCCACATGTGGATTTTGTCGAAGTAGTCCTCGCCGACCCGCACCGCCAGCGGTTCGAGGCCGAACTGGATGAAGCCGCAGCGCTGGTAGAGGTTGAACGCCGCTTCGTTGCCGGCGGTGACGGTCAGCTGAATCAGCCTCAAGCCTTGGTGGTTTTGCGCCTCAGCCAAAGCAGCCTGCACCAGCTGATAACCGAGCCCGCGCTGACGGACCTTGCCGGACACGTACATGCCGAACAGCGTCGCCTTGTGCCGGGCTTTTTCCCGGGGCTCGAAGGCCAGGCCAACAATGCCCGCCAGCTGCCCTTCCTCGAACGCCCCGAGCACCACGTCGAGTTTGCTGGTCAGGCGCGATTCCCACCAACTCAACGGCATCGCCGCGCGTTCGCGCACGCTGGAGGTAAACGCCTGGGGGTGAAGGTCGTAGGCTTCGAGCATCAGCGCCCGATAATCCAGGGCATGACTGGCATCAAGCCGCTCAATCCACATGGTCACGCCATCCGACGTTGTTCAATCATCAGCCGCACCGCCAGCGCAGACAGTACGAACCCCATGAAATAGCGCTGCACCGAAAGCCAGGTCGGATTATTGACGAACCACGAGGCGATGCCGGCGGCGAACAGCGCGATCAGCAGGTTAACGCTGAAACTGACGCCAATCTGGGTCAGGCCCAGCACAATGCTCTGGGTGAACACCAAACCGTGCTCCGGCGTGATGAACTGCGGAAACACCGACAGATAAAACACCGCGATCTTCGGGTTCAGCGCACTGGTCAAAAAGCCCATGGTGATCAGTTTGCGCGAGGAGTCCGGTGGCAACTGTTGCGCTTCGAACGGTGAACGCGCGCCCGGCTTGACCGCCTGCCAGGCCAGCCACAACAAGTACAGCGCGCCGGCCCACTTCAGCACTTCATAGGCCATCGGCACCGCCAGAAACACCGCCGTCAACCCGGCCGCCGCCGCGAACAGGTGCACGAAAAACCCGGCGACCACACCGAGCAACGAGGTCACTCCGGCCTTGCGCCCCTGGCAGATCGAGCGGGAGATCAGGTAGATCATGTTCGGCCCCGGCGTCAGCACCATCAGCAGTGCGGCCGCGGCGAAGATCAGCAAGTCTTGAAGCGGGATCATGGCGGTTCCTTTGCGTAAATGATCAGGCAGTCGCGATCAGCGAAGCACGATAAAACGGCAGGATCAGGTCCCGTGTCAATGGCGCCAGACTGAGATCGCCGTCAGTGGCCGGGTCGATCCAGCGCACCTCTTCGATCTCGGCGGCCGGGGTGACGTCGGAATCGATGGTCAGCAGAAAGAGTTCGGCCTGTACGACAAAACCCGGCTCGTTGGCCGCCGGTGCCGAGAACTGCCCGAGGTAGGAGGCATGCGCCGGATCGACGACCAGGCCTAACTCTTCTTCCAGTTCGCGGGCCAGGGCGTGGGCCGGTTGCTCATGGGCTTCGATCTTGCCACCGGGTTGCATGAAGGCCTCGGTGCCGCGCTTGCGCACCAGCAGCGTGCGGCCGTCCGGGCCGATCAACAGGGCGGCGGCGATGCGGATGAGGTGTGGGGAGGTAGCGGATGAAAGCGTCATGGATCTGAATCGGCCTAGGGTGAAAGGCGCAAAGGATCACATGGGCGAAGGGGCCTCGTCACCCCGAAAAATCAGCAGGCCATCCGCCAATCCCTGTGGGAGCGGGCTTGCTCGCGAATGCGGTTTAGCATTCAACATTGTTGATGGCTGACACACCGCATTCGCGAGCAAGCCCGCTCCCACATTGGTTCAGTGGAGTATCTGGAAAAGCTAGCCGGCTTCGAGAATCGCGCCTTCTTCTTCCGGGATTTTTACGAAGATGCTGTATTTCGCACCTTCCATGGATTCAAACGCGATCAGCTTCTCCACCAATGGCCCGTTCAGCACCTTGCCGGCATTGAGCAGCAGCATGCCGTTGTCGGCATTGAGATTGCGCGCCAGGATCATGCCCGCCGCCACTTCTCGCGTGGTCAACACCTTGACCGATGGATCGGCCAGCGAAACATCGCTCTGGTACGCGGCGCAGACCTGAATGAAGTCCTCGACCATCTCGGGGTCGTAAAGCTTGCCGGCATAGTTGCGGATGTAGACCAGCGCTTCATCGCTGTTCATCTGCCGTTCGAGGATCAGCCCGCGCTGCAACTCGATGAAATCCACGGCCAGTTTCAACAGCCGCGAACCGAACGGAATCGCCTCGCCCTTGAGCCGGTCGGGGAAACCGCTGCCGTCCCAGCGCTCCTGATGGTGAAGGATCAGACGGGCGGCGTCCTTCATCGGGTCGAGGGTCATCAACAGCGACTCGCTCTGCTTCGGGTAACCGCGATAGCGCTCGCGGTCATTGTGGTGCAGCAGGTCCGACGGCGCGGTCATCATGCTGTCGGTCCAGCTCAGCTTGCCGATGTTGTAGAGCGCGGCGGCCATGGCCAGGTCGCGGCTGCTGGCTTCGTCCAGCCCATGAAGTTTGCAGTGCACCCGCACCAGCTCGATGATCTGGCGGTTGGTCTGTTTGGCCGGCGGCAAGCGCAGGTTGGCCAGCAAGGAGAACACCTCGGTGCCGGTGACATAGCTGTGCTTGAGCTCTTCGTAGGCCAGGTCGAGCATGTCGGCGGTCTGCTGGAGTTCGGCCGTGCGCGCGGCGACGTGTTTTTCAAGCGTGGTATTGAGCGACTTCAATTGGTCGTTCTGCTGCCGGGTCAGCAACTCCAGGCGCTGGCGCTCGCGCTCCGAGTGCTGATGCGCCAGGGCCTGGCGCAAGGTCAGGAGGATTTCCTCGTCATTCCAGGGTTTGCTGATGTAGCGGTGGATCTGCCCTTCGTTGATGGCTTTGATGATCGTCGGCAGGTCGGCGTAGCCGGTCAGCAGGATGCGCGTGGTGGTCGGGTAGCGCTTATGGATATGGCCCAGCAACGTGGCGCCGTCCATGTTGGGCATGCGCGCGTCACTCATCACCAGGTCGATGGGCTGTTGCGCCATGATTTCCAGGGCCTGGGCACCGCTGGTGGCCAGCAGCGCCTCGAAGGGCTGGCCGCGTAACAGGCGACGCAGGCTGTTGAGGATTGACTCCTCATCATCGACCAGCAGCACCTTGGGTTTATCGGTCAAAGTCGTGGGGAGTTGCTCTTCCATGGCGTCACCTCAAGTGAAACAGCTACCGCTTCGTGTCAGGCTTCGGGCAAACATCCCCTATTGCTGGAGCCTGAACTACAGGCTAGATGATTTTCCGCCGGTCCCGGGAATTCATTCGCCTCATTCGGATGAGCGAAGTGCCAGTCAGAGGACTATGCTCTGATCACTCGGATCCATAATCTGTACGTTCGGCCAGGTGATCAGGGAAAGGATGCCCCCTATGCGCACACCGCACCAAACCGTTGGTCGCCGCGTATGTCGATAAATACGCTACTGGCGCGGACCAACCGTCGGATTCTCATCGTCGATGACACCGCCTCTATTCATGAGGATTTCTTCAAGATCCTCAGCCCGCCATCGATCGATGACGACCGCCTGACCAGCGCCGAAAACGCCCTGTTCGGCACCCCGGCGGCGATATCGCTGCAAAGTTTCGTGCTCGATTCGGCGTTCCAGGGCCTCGAAGCCCTGGACAAGGTCGAGACGGCGCTGGCCAACGACCTGCCCTACGCGATGGCCTTCATCGACATGCGCATGCCACCGGGCTGGGACGGGCTGGAAACCATCGAGCGGCTATGGCAGGTCGATCCCAAGCTGCAAGTGGCGCTCTGCACCGCCTATTCCGATTATTCCTGGGAAGACATCGACGAGCGCCTGGAGCTGGGCGATCGCCTGCTGATTCTGAAAAAACCGTTCGACGCCATCGAAATTCGCCAAATGGCCAGCGCATTGACCGCCAAGTGGCAAATGACCGAAGACGCAGCGCTGAAGATGTCGCTGCTCGAACAAGCGGTCGAGGAGCGCACCCGGGAGCTCTCCGATGCCAACATCATTGTGCAAAACAGCCCGACCATCCTGTACCGGCTGCGCGGCGAACCGTCGTTCCCGCTGATGTATATCTCCCACAACATCACCAAGTACGGGCACATCGCCGCGAATCTGGTGGCCTCGGCCAACTGGGCTCAGGAACTGGTCCACCCCGACGATCAAGTGAAAGTCGACACCGCCATGGCCCGGGTGCTGGACCGCCATGCGGCCGGGGCGTCCATCGAGTTTCGCCTGCGCACCGGCGCAGGTGCCTGGCGCTGGGTGGAAAACCGCTACATCCCGGTGCGTGATGACGAAGGCCGCTTGCTCGAAGTCGAAGGCATCATTATCGACATCACCGAGCGCAAGGTGGCCGAAGAGAAAATCGCCCTGCTGGCGCGCACCGACGGGCTCACCGGACTGGCCAACCGCGCGACGCTGATCGAACGGCTGCACCAGGCCTTCGCTGCTGCACGTCGAGGGGCGACACCGTTCGCGATCTTTTATCTGGACCTGGATCACTTCAAACGGATCAACGATACCCTCGGGCACCCGGTGGGCGATCTGTTACTGCAAGAAGTCGCCCGGCGGATGAAGGCCTGCGTGCGCGAGAACGATGTCGTCGCCCGCCTCGGCGGTGACGAGTTCGCGATACTGCAACTGGACGTCAGCGACCCGACCCACTCCGCGGCCCTGGCCGCCAAGGTCCGCGATGCGCTGGTGCTGCCCTACCCCCTGAGCGGCAACGACGTGCGGGTTTCGGTCAGCATCGGCATCAGCAGTTACAGCGCGGCGTGCACCAGCGCCGACGGGCTGCTGACCCAGGCGGACATGGCGCTTTATCGCTCCAAGGAGAAGGGCCGCAACCAGTACCACTTCCACTCCGAGGAGATCAATCAGGAGGTGGTCGAGCGCATGGCCATCGCCAGTGATTTGCGCGAGGCCATTGAACACAACGAACTCGAACTGCATTACTGGCCGGAAGTCGACCTGAGCAGCGGCAAGATCCTTGGCATGGAAGCGCAGGTCACCTGGAACCACCCCGAGCGCGGTCTGCTCGACGCCGCGGCGTTCCTGCCCGCCGCCGAGAAGACCGGCACCATCGTTGCCCTCGGTCACTGGGTGCTGGATCGCGCCTGCCAACAGATGCGCCAGTGGCGCGACGCAGGCATGGCACCGCCGGTGATTGCGATCAAGTTGTCGCTGGCGCAACTCAAGAGTGGCCCCGAGCTGATCTATGACGTGCTGCGCACCACCGCACGCTGGGAACTGTGCCCGTGGGACCTGCGCTTCGACGTCACCGAGGCGACGCTGGCCCAGACCAAATGGACCCACAACGATGTGCTGCCACGCCTCCGCGAGCTGGGGGTGAAGATCGCCATCGACGACTTCGGCACCGAATATTCTTCGTTCGACTACCTCAAGACTTATCAGGTCAATCACCTGAAGCTCGCCCAGGCCTTCATCGACACCGCCGCCCGCGACCCGGCCAGCGCCAACACGTTGCGCGCCATTATCAACTTCGCTCGGGAAGTCGGGATCGGAATCATCGCCGAAGGTGTCGAAACCCAGGAACAGCGCAGTTCGCTGATGGCCACCGGCTCGCCGATGAACGCCCAGGGTTACTTCTTCAGCAAAGCCGTCAGCAGCCAGCAGGCCGCCGAGCTGTTGAAAGCCGGGAGCATCGTGCCCGCCCACCGCGACATCGGGCCGATTCTGGACAACCCGCCACGCTTCACGGAGGACAAGGAATGAAAACGCCTTTCGTGCGGACCAATCGGCGCATTCTGATCGTGGACGACACGCCTTCGATCCATCAGGACTTTCGCAAGATCCTCGGCCCCGAAACCGAGGGTGAACAAAATCTGGCCGGTACGGAAGAAGCCTTGTTCGGCACAATGCAGCTTGACCGGCTGACGTTCCAGCTTGACTCGGCCTATCAGGGCCAGGAAGCCCTCGAACTGGTTACGCAGGCGCTGGCCGAAGGTCGCCCCTACGCCTTGGTGTTCACCGACATGCGCATGCCACCGGGCTGGGACGGCCTGGAAACCATCGAACAACTGTGGAAGGCCGACCCGCACCTGCAAATCGCGCTGTGCACGGCCTATTCCGATTACACCTGGGAAGCCATGGCCGAACGGCTGGAATTCGGCGACCAGTTGCTGGTCCTGAAAAAACCCTTCGACAGCCTGGAAATACGCCAGATGGCCAGTGCCCTGACCTGGAAATGGCAGATGGCCCAGGACGCGGCAATGAAGGTGCTCAGCCTGGAGCAAACCATCGAGGCGCGGGTCCACGAACTGCTCAAGGTCTCGCACCTGTTGCAGTACGACGTGTTGACTGAATTGCCCAACAGCACCTTGCTCGGTGACCGCTTGAACCAGTCCCTGGCCTTGTCTCGACGCCATGACAAGCAGCTGGCGGTGATGTTTCTGGGGCTCGATCGCTTCAAGCGCATCAACAATGCCTTGGGGCATCCGGCTGGTGACGAGATGCTCAAACAAGTCGGGCGAAATCTGGTGGCGACGGTGCGTGAGTCCGATTCGGTGTTTCGCTACGGTTCCGACGAATTCGTGGTGATCCTCGGCGACATCCGCCACCCCCAGCAGACCAAGGGCATCGCCGAAAAACTTTTGCACGCCATCCGCGCACCGCAGCACATCGCCGGGCATGACCTGAGCGTGACCGCCAGCCTGGGCATCAGCATTTATCCCGACGACGGCTTTGATGCCATCGCGCTGATCAAGAAAGCCGAAACCGCGATGCGCAACGTCAAGGAAAGCGGCCCGAACGATTTCAGTTTTTTCATCGACGAAATGAACCAGCGCGCCCGGGATCAGCAAAGCATCGAGACCGGCATCCGCCTGGGGCTTGAGCGCAACGAGTTTGTCCTGCATTACCAACCCAAACTGGACTTGGGCAGCGGCCAGGTGGTCGGTGCCGAGGCCTTGATTCGCTGGCAAAAACCGGGGCAAGGTCTGGTCTACCCGTCGGAGTTCATCAGTGTCGCCGAAGACAGCGGCCTGATTGTGCCGCTGAGCAAATGGGTGCTGGCCGAAGCCTGCCGACAAGCCTGCGCCTGGCAGGCCGCCGGGCTGCCGAAGATTTGCATGTCGGTGAACATGTCGGCGATCGATTTCCGTCAGCGCGACTTTGTCGACGGCATCGAACAGACACTGGCAAAAACCGGCCTGGAACCGGCGTTGCTGGAACTGGAAATTACCGAAGGCGTGTTGATGCAGAACATCGACACCACCGTAAACGCCCTGACCCGCCTCAAGGAATTGGGGGTGCGCCTGGCCATCGATGACTTTGGTACCGGCTATTCCAGCCTAAGTTACCTGCGGCGTTTTCCCATCGATGTGCTGAAAATCGACCAGTCGTTCATTCGCGGCTTGAGCAGCGACAGCAATGACGCCGCACTGGTCAGCGCGATCATCAGCCTGGGCCGCAGCCTCAACCTGACCATCATCGCCGAAGGGGTGGAAACCCTCGAACAACTGGATTTCCTCAAATCCCATCAATGTGAAGAGGGCCAAGGGTATTACTTCAGCAAAGCCGTGGAGCCGGACGCCTTCGTGCAGTACCTGAGGTCCGTAAAACTTCCCCCATCCGCAGTCAAGTGAACGATGCGAAACGACACACCGGCCATTAGCCAAGGAATCATCAGATGTCGTCCTCCTTCCACCGCCTGCTCATGGCGCCGCTACTCGGACTCTGCCTGAACGCCAAGGGCGCGCCGCTGGATGAGCCGCTCAAACCGCTGCCGGCGGTGCCGCAGCAGAACCCGTTGCGGGTCGAACTCGGTCGCCTGTTGTTCAACGAACCTCGCTTGTCGGTCAACGGCAGCCTGTCTTGCGCCAGTTGTCATCGACTGGAAAGCGGCGGCGCCGACGACAAGGACTTTTCCATTGGTTTTGCCGGCCTTCCGGTGGCGATCAATACCCCGAGCGTGTTCAACGCCAGCCTGAACTTCCGGCAATTCTGGAACGGCCGGGCCGACACCCTGGAAACCCAGATCCATGATGTGGTGCAAAGCCCCAGCGAAATGGGCAGCAACTGGGACCACGTGGTACAGACACTGACGGCCGATCCGGCTTACCAGGCGTCGTTTGGCCACGCTTACCCGGATGGCGTGACCATGAAGAATGTGCAAAACGCCCTGGCCAGCTACGAGCGCACCTTGATCAGCACCAATTCTCGTTTCGACCAATACCTGCAAGGCAACACCGACATTCTCAGCATCGAAGAGAAGTACGGCTACCAACGCTTCAAGGAGTACGGCTGCATTGCCTGCCATCAAGGCGTGAACATCGGCGGCAACATGTTCCAGAAGTTCGGGGTCATGGGCGACTACTTCCAGACGCGGGGCAACCCGACCCAAACCGATCTGGGACGTTATCTGGTGACCCAGGATGAAGAGGATCGCAACGTGTTCAAGGTGCCGAGCCTGCGCAACGTCGCGGTGACCGCGCCGTACTTTCACGACGCCTCGGCGAAAACCCTGGAGGACGCGGTGGACGTGATGTTCAAGTTTCAGCTCGGGCGCATTCCCTCTGACGAGGACAAGACCCTGATCATCCAATTCCTCAAGACCCTCACCGGTGAATGGGGAGGCAAACCCTTATGAAAATGTCCCGCCTGCGCAGCCTCGCACTGTTGAGTGTCGTCGCCCTGATACTGGCTTCGACGCTGCTGTTCCTGTACCTCAAATCCAACTCGAACCAGACGACGACCTACGCCGAATCCCGAGACCTGATCGGGCGGATCAAACAGCTGAACGCGCAATGGGAAACCGAGATCCTCAAGGCCAGGATCGCCATCAGTCACAACTACGATCCGCTGGTCGCGCCGCTGACCGAGATGACGCAACTGTGGGAACGGTTCGATACGATGGAGTCGAACCACGGCCGTAACGACACGCCCGCCTGGCGCGCCGGCCATGACGCCTACCTGAGCGCCATCCAGGAAAAGACCCGCCTGGTGGAACAATTCAAGTCCCACAACGCGGTGCTGCGCAACTCGCTGGCGTTCCTGCCGACCGCCGAAGATGACATTCAGGAACCCTTGGCCCAACTGCAAGACGGCGACAAACTGCAACTGCAGAACATCGCCACGGATACCTATGACTTGGTGCTCAGCACCATGGAATTTTCCATGGTCACCTCGGATGACAAGGCGGCCGAAATCCTGGTGGGTTTGAACAAACTGGGGGTGAACAAACTGCGACTGCCGGAGCAGTTCCACAGCCCGCTCGATATTCTGAGCAACCACATCGGTCTGATTATGCGTGAGCAACCGGTGGTCAACCGTTTACTGGAAAACATCGAAGACATTCCCGTGGCCGAACGCCTGGACGACATCACCAGCCTGCTGAACACCGACCAGCAGCAGGCCGATGCGGTCGACCAACGCTATCACTTCTACATGCTGGTGTTTTCGGTGCTGCTGGTGCTGCTGCTGGTGTACCTGGCTATTCACCTGATGCGCAGCTTCACCGAGATCAATCGCGTCAACAAAGCCCTGAAAACCGCCAACGACGACCTGGAGCTGCGGGTTGAAGAGCGCACCCGCGAACTCAGGGATACCCAAAGCGAACTGCTCGACACCGCGCGCCAGGCCGGCATGGCGGAGATCGCCACCAATGTGTTGCACAACGTCGGCAACGTGCTCAACAGCGTGAACATTTCGGCCGATCTGGTCAGCCGCAAAGTGCGCGCCAGCAAGGCGCAGGGCCTCGGCAAGGCGATGCAGCTGATCAATCAGCATCAAGACGACCTCGGGACTTTCCTGACTCAGGATGAGAAAGGCAAGTTGTTGCCCGGCTACTTGAATCAACTGGTGGAGGCCATTGCCCTCGAACAGCAAGGCATGACCGACGAACTTGCGCAGTTGAGCAAAAGCGTCGACCACATCAAGGACATCGTCGCCACCCAGCAGTCGTACGCCGGCGCCAACAGCTTGATGGAACCGCTGCACATCAGTGAATTGCTGGAGGATGCGCTGCGGATGAACTCCGGCGCCCTGACCCGGCACCACGTCACGGTGGTCAAGGATTACAGCGACGTACCACAGGTGATGGGCGACAAGCACCGGTTGCTGCTGATCCTGATCAACCTGATCAGCAACGCCAAATACGCGATGTCCGAGCTCAGCGATCGCCCACGGCAAATGACCCTCGGGGTAAAAATCGTCGAAGACACGACCTTGCAAGTCAGCGTCAAGGATGACGGCGAAGGCATTGCCGAGGAAAACATGACGCGGATCTTTGCCCATGGTTTTACCACGCGCAAAGAGGGTCACGGCTTCGGCCTGCACAGCTGCGCCCTGGCCGCCATCGAGATGAACGGCCACCTTACCGCCCATAGCGACGGCCCCGGCAAGGGCGCGTTGTTCACCTTGCAGATCCCGCTGAAAACCGTCACGGAGGATGCATGAACGCGCCGTCCAATCGACGCATTCTGCTGATCGACGACACGCCGTCCATTCATGTGGATTTCCGCAAGATTCTCACGCCGACGCCGGCACCGACCGTCGAACTGGACGAGATGGAAGCCGCGCTGTTCGGCGGCACCGTGAAATCCGCCAGCGTCCTGTTCGAGCTGGATTCGGCGTACGGCGGACAAGAGGGGCTGGGCAAACTCAAATGGGCCTTGCAGGAACATCGGCCCTACGCGCTGGCTTTCGTTGACATGCGCATGCCCGAGGGCTGGGACGGCGCGCAGACCATCGAACATTTATGGCAGGCAGACCCCCGCCTGCAAGTGGTGGTGTGCACCGCCTATTCCGACTATTCCTGGGATGAACTGCTCGACCGTTTGCAGGCGCACGATCGCCTGCTGATTCTGAAAAAGCCGTTCGACAACATTGAAGTCCAGCAGATGGCCAACACCCTGCTGACCAAATGGGACATGACCGAACGGGCCAGTGTGCAGATGGACGATTTGGGGCAGATGGTCGAACGCCGAACCCGGCAACTCAGCGAAACCAGCGTTGAGTTGCAGCGAGAAATCGACGAGCGCAAACAGCTTGAATCGCAGCTGGTGCAATCGGAAAAACTCGCCTCATTGGGGCAACTCGCGGCGGGCGTCGCCCATGAAATCAACAACCCGATTGGCTTCATTTCCTCCAACCTCGGTTCCCTCGATGGCTACTTCAAGCAACTGCAGGAAATGCTCGACGCGTACCGGGACGCAGAAGAAGCGATTGGTTCGACTGAGCTCGTCGAGCGATTACGACAGCTGCGCGATAAGGTCGAACTGGAGTTCCTGCGCGAAGACATTCCACTGCTGATCAAGGAATCCAAGGACGGCATCAGCCGGGTCGGGCAGATCGTCAAGGACCTCAAGGACTTCTCCCGCGTGGACTCCAGCCAGGAGTGGCAGTGGGCGAATGTGCAGCAAGGCATCGAGTCGACCCTGAACATTGTCGCCAACGAACTGAAGTACAAGGCCGATGTGGTGAAGGATTATCAGCCGCTGCCCGAGATTGAATGC
Source organism: Pseudomonas sp. NPDC086251 (assembly GCF_044746405.1). NCBI lineage: Bacteria > Pseudomonadati > Pseudomonadota > Gammaproteobacteria > Pseudomonadales > Pseudomonadaceae > Pseudomonas > Pseudomonas sp. NPDC086251. Next base: position 40,013 of record NZ_JBIVBY010000024.1, on the reverse strand, counting down.
CTGCCATCGCAAATCAATCAGGTGATCATGAACCTGATCGTCAACGCCTCCCAAGCCATCGGCCCGGCGCGCGGCACCCTGACCCTGCGCACCGGGGTCGAGGCTGAAACGGTATGGATCGAAGTCGCCGACACCGGTGCCGGTATTACCCCGGAGCACCTGAAGAAAATCTTCGATCCGTTCTTCACCACCAAACCGGTGGGCCAGGGGACGGGGCTTGGGTTGTCCTTGTCGTATGGCATCGTGAAGAAACACCGGGGGGATATTTCGGTGCGCAGTGAACTGGGTGTGGGCACCACGTTTCGGGTGCAGTTGCCGATCCACCAAACAAAACCCGCCGCCTGAACACCATTCAAATGTGGGAGCAGGCTTGCTCGCGAAGAGGCCGTGTCAGTCACTTAAGAAGTCGACTGACACACCGCCTTCGCGAGCAAGCCCGCTCCCACAAGGCTCTTCACCGGTCAGCTGATCAGGTGGCTTCCTGGAAATCCATTTCCGGTGGCTGGCGACGGAAGCCGCCGGTCAGCACCGCCAGGTACACCACGCCAATTGCCAGCCAGCTCAGGCCCAGGTAAATCGCCAGGTGATCGAGGCTGACCATCAGCCACAAGTCCGCTGCCAGGCCAATGAACGGGAACAGCAGGAACAGCACGAACTCGCGCAGGCCTTTCTTTTCGCCGCCGATCCAGTAATGAAAGATCACCGACAAATTCACCAGGCTGAACGCGAGGAACGCGCCGAAATTGATGAACGAGGTTGACGTCGTCACGTCCAGTTTCAGCGCCAGCAACGCCACCACCGCGCAGAGCAGGATGCTGTTGACCGGCGTGCCAAAGCGTTCGTGCAAGGTGCCAAAGAAGGATTTTGGCAGCACACCGTCGCGGCCCATGGCGAACAACAGGCGCGAACCGCTGGCTTGCGCCGACAGGCCCGAGGCGAATTGGCCGACGATCAGGCCAATCAGGAAGATCGTCACGAACAGGTCGCCACCGATGTTGCGGGCGATTTCATAAGCCGCCGAGTCGACGCTGTCGAACTGGAACGACGGGTGGGCGATCTGCACAAAGTAGGACACGCTGACGAAGATCAGCCCGCCGATCAACGTAATCAGCATGATCGCCCGTGGGATGGTGCGACGTGGGTCGCGGGTTTCTTCGGTCAGGGTGCTGACCGCGTCGAAACCTAGGAACGAGTAACAGGCGATGGCCGCGCCGCTCATGATCAGCGGCATCTGCATGTCGCCGTTGAAGAACGGTTTGATCGACCACAACGGCGTGCTCGCATCGCCGCCGACGTAGTGCACGCACAGCGCGACAAACGCAATCAGCACCAGGAACTGCACCAGCATCAGCAGCGCGTTGATGCCGTTGGCCAGTTTCAGGCCGATGATGTTGATGGCGCTGGTGATGCCGATGAACGCCAGCACCCAGATCCACTGCGGCACGGCCGGGAACGCGGAGTTGAGGTAGGCGGCGCCGATCAGCCAGATCGCCATGGGCAGGAACAGGTAATCAAGCAACACCGCCCAGCCGGCGATGAAACCGAGTTTCGGGCTGATCGCTTTGCGCACATAGCTGTAGGCCGAGCCGGCCACCGGGAACGCCGCAGCCATGCGGCCGTAGCTCATGGCGGTGAAGAACATCGCCACCAGCGCCGCGAGGTAAGCGGCCGGGACCATGCCGGCGGTGGATTGAGCGAGGATGCCAAAGGTGCCGAGCACAATGATCGGCGTCATGTAGGCGATGCCGAACAGCACCACCGAACCCAATGACAGGGTGCGTTGCAAACGAGCCATGAGCGACTACTCCGAATTTATTAGATTTATGGCAGAGCCGAGTTCGGCGCAAAAATTACGGGTGTTGCGTTGTTGTTCTGGGTTCAACGGTCAAAAGGTGCGTCGTCTGTCAGGGCCTCTTCGCGAGCAAGCCCGCTCCCACATTTAATCTCGGGCGTTCACAAAACCAATGTGGGAGCGGGCTTGCTCGCGAAGGGGCCGGCACACACCACAAAAAATCTGGATCAGCCCTTGGGAATCAGCAGCTCGCGCAATCCCGACGCATGCTCAACCAATTCCCCCGGCAACTTCAGCCGCTGATCATCCAGGTACCGATAATCCTGCCGCGCCGCCGTCAGCTGCTTCAGGTCCAGCTCCACCGCAAACTGCCCTTCCTCCCGCCCGGCTTCGAACAACAGCGTGCCCAGCGGATCGACCAGCGCACTGCCGCCGGCGAACAGCAATCCGCCATCGCCCTCTTCCACCCGGTTGACCATCAGCGCAAACGCCTGGTTTTCCTGGGCACGGGCCATGATCGCGGTGCGGTGGGTCGGGCCGTATGGGTCCATGTTGCCGTTGGTGACGATCAGCAATTCGGCGCCCAACTGCGCCAGGGCGCGGGCGGTTTCCGGGAATTCGATGTCGTAGCAAATCAGCAGGCCCACGCGCACCCCGTTCCACAGGCACGTGGCGTAGCGATCGCCCGGCTCGTACACGCCGCGATCCGAGGCCCACAGGTGGGTCTTGCGGTAGCGCAGGGCAATGCCTTCGGGCGTGATCAGCAGCGTGGTGTTGAAGAAACGGCCGTTATCGTTCTCGGCCGTACCGATGACCACGGCAATGTTGCGTTCACGGGCGGCGGTGACAATCGCGCTGACGGTCGGGCCATTCAGGGGTTCAGCGATCGCGGCCACTGTGTCGGCCGAGGGAAAGCCCATCAAGTGGCTTTCCGGAAACATGATCAGCTGCGTATCGGCGGCGCAGGCAGCAATCGCCGCCAGGGCGCGTTCGAGGTTGTAAGCCGTGTCGTTGTCACGGCCTGCCAATTGGGCGAGTTCGACCTTCATGGGTATTCCTTGTTATGGCCCGGATGCAGAAAGATTGCCCGGTCGGTGTCTGTGCGCCAGTATGCGCAGCAAGCAACCGGCCAGGGAATTACGCGGCTGGGGTAACCCGATAGGGGTAGAGGCATGACACTCTCGTTAGACGACATCGCCTGGCACCGCTCGGTCGGGCAACTGATCGATGCGCTGGACAAGCCGAATTTCTGGACGCAGCTGGTCCGGTTGCTGGACCAGTACGTGACCTTCGACAGCTGGGTGGCGCTGCTTTTCAGCGCCGATCAGCACCCGCAGGTGTTCGCCGAATGTCCCGGTGAGGACGGCAGCCCCGATCAGTTGTTCCAGGATTACCTGCGCGGCTTGTACCTGCTTGATCCGTTCTACATCGCCTGCCGCGAGCAATCGCGCACCGGGTTGTATCGCCTGTCGGAGGTCGCGCCGGAGCATTTCGAGCTGACCGAGTATTACCAACGCTACTTTCGTCTGAATGTGGTGGCCGACGAAATCCAGTTCAATTGCCAGCTCGAAGGCGACCGCACGCTGTGCCTGTCACTGGGCAGCAAGCAGCGCTTCAGCGGCCAGCAGATTGCCTTGCTGTCGCTGATCCAGCCGTGGGTGCTTGGCTTGTTGCGCCAGCGCCTGCCTTACGAAATCAACGAGGTCGTGGCCCTCGCGCCGGCGCCGATCCAGGGTGACTGGCGGGTGCAGCTCGAAGCCTCAGTGCAACAACTCAAAGGCGCGCAATTGACCGCTCGCGAGCTGGACGTCGGAAGGTTGATGCTCAGCGGTTGCTCCAGTAAGGAAATCGCCCGTAAGCTGGAAATCTCAGTTGAAACCGTGAAAGTCCATAAGAAACACATGTACAGCAAACTGGGAATCAAATCCCAGTCCGAGCTGTTTTCCATCTTTCTCCAGGCCCAAAACGCCTGATACACCACCGTCCCGTAGGAGCGAAGCTTGCTCGCGAAGAGGCCATCACATTCAACATTGAGGGTGGCTGATACACCGCTTTCGCGAGCAAGCTTCGCTCCTACAGGGGATAGCGTGTGAACACGACCGAGTCCGAACCCAAGGAACCCGTATGAGCCTGTCACTCCTGAGCCGCTACGCCTTCTTTGCCGTCTGCGTGATATTCACCCTCGCCAGCCTGCCCTTCCTCGAACACGACTGGCTCTGGCCAATCACCGCAGTGACGGGCGCCCTCAGCCTGGTGGGCCTGTTCGACCTGCTGCAAAGCCCGCACGCCGTGCGGCGTAACTACCCGATCCTCGGCAACATCCGCTACCTGGTCGAAGGCATCCGTCCGGAAATCCGTCAGTACCTGCTCGAATCCGACAGCGACGCCCTGCCCTTTTCCCGCGCCCAGCGTTCGCTGGTCTATTCCCGGGCCAAGAACGAAAGCGCCGACAAACCTTTCGGCACGTTGATCGACGTGTATCAGTCAGGTTTCGAGTTCATCGGCCACTCCATGCGCCCGGCGCCGTTGAGCGACCCGAGCAGTTTCCGCGTGACGGTCGGCGGCCCGCAGTGCACGCAGCCGTACTCGGCGTCGGTGTTCAACATCTCGGCCATGAGTTTTGGCTCGCTCAGCGCCAACGCCATTCGCGCGTTGAACCAGGGCGCCAAACTCGGCAATTTCGCCCACGACACGGGTGAAGGCAGCATCAGCGCGTATCACCGGGAAAACGGCGGCGACCTGACCTGGGAACTCGGCAGCGGCTACTTCGGTTGCCGCACCGCCGACGGCCGTTTCGATCCGGAACGCTTCGCCGCACAAGCGCAGACACCGCAGGTGCGGATGATCGAAATCAAGATGAGCCAAGGCGCCAAACCCGGCCACGGCGGGATCCTGCCCAAGCACAAGGTCACCAAGGAAATCGCCGAAACACGCGGCATTTTGATGGGCGAAGACTGTATCTCGCCGTCGCGGCACAGCGCATTTTCCACGCCGATCGAACTGATGCATTTCATCCAGCAACTGCGTGAACTGTCCGGCGGTAAACCGGTGGGCTTCAAGTTCTGCCTCGGCCATCCATGGGAATTCATGGGCATCGCCAAGGCCATGCTGGAAACCGGGATTCTCCCGGACTTCATCGTGGTCGACGGCAAGGAAGGCGGCACCGGCGCCGCGCCCGTGGAGTTCACCGACCACATCGGCGTACCGATGCGCGAAGGCCTGTTGTTCGTGCACAACACGCTGGTCGGCCTGAACCTGCGAGACAAGATCAAGCTCGGCGCCAGTGGCAAGATCGTCAGCGCCTTCGACATCGCCAGCGTCCTGGCCATCGGCGCCGACTGGGCCAACTCGGCGCGCGGCTTCATGTTCGCCATCGGCTGCATCCAGTCGCAAAGCTGCCACACCAACAAATGCCCGACCGGCGTCGCCACCCAGGACACCCTGCGTCAGCGCGCGTTGGTGGTGCCGGACAAGGCCCAGCGCGTGTTCAACTTCCACCGCAACACGCTCAAGGCTCTGGCCGAAATGCTCGCCGCTGCCGGCCTCGATCATCCATCGCAGTTGTCGGCCAAACATTTGGTAAGACGTATGTCGGCCACCGAGATCAAACTGTTCTCGCAGCTGCACGTATTTTTGAAACCGGGGGAATTGCTCACCGGTGAAGTGAACGGCGAGTTTTATTCGCGGATGTGGCAGATGGCGCGGGCGGACAGTTTCGAGCCGAATGAATTGGCAGCGGCCTGACCCTGACGGCTCCTTGCATGGCGCGTCACCAGCGCAGCGTCTTGATCGGGGCCGGTTCTTTCATGACGATAAACCCGTAATCGCCCAGCAGGAAAATCCGGTAGTACGGGTTTTCCAGCAGCGGTGGATAACCCCGATATCCCACTCGGGTCGCGTTACGTCGTTCCTTCTCCGCGACCACGTTAGTGATGCCGACTTTCGGCAGGCTCTCGGCCAGGATGAAAAAGTCGATGTTGAGCAAATAGTGCAACACCGGCATCTGCTTGAACGACCCCGCCGCCCCCACCAACCAGTGATCGGAATAGGTCACTGACAAGTAAATACGCTTGGCTTCACGCAGCTCTCGATGAGACGCAATGTCGTATTCAAGGTTGAGCAGCGCACTGGTCGCGAAGGTTTTCTGCAGCGTCAGCACCCGGCCGTAGGCGTACGACAACGACAGCATCGCCAGCAGTGGAATCAGCAATAACAGCGGCAGTCGCTCGTGGATGCGTGCCAGCGCCAAGTAACTCAAATAGAACAACAGCACCAACAGGACCGCGAAGCCCATCAGCGTCCTGGCGCCTTCATTGAAATCCCGGAAAATCAGCGCGACACCCGACACCAGCAACATCACCACCGGCAAGGTCAGCAAACACAGCAGACCGATCAGGCATTTCCTCAGCCCGGTGTCCTGACGCTCCCGCACGTTCAGGGCCAGCTGCACGGCGCCGGCAATGGCACACAGCAGTAGCGCGGCAAACACCCAGGCAAACCCGCCGTGAAACAGCAGCACGACCTTTTCCAGCACCCTGGCGATGTTGGTTTGAATTTGCAGCAGCGGCGCCGCCGTCCAGTTCAACAGCAACGTGCGGTTGTGCGCCATGAACGGGTAGGCACTGGCGGCATAGATCAGCCAGGCGAGTACTGTCTGGGCGATTTTCCAGCCGATCACGTCGCGCCATTGCGGCCAGGGCAACCGCTCGTTGGCGCCCCTCAGCAGCTCCAGGCAACACAAACCCAGAAACACGTTGAAGCTCACCTGATAGAGACCCAGCGCCAGCGCAATCAGGAAGGACGGCACCAGCCATTGAAGAATGCGTGACGGATGCCGGAACGTCATTGCATAGATCACCGCCACCACACTCAAGGCCATCGCGGCGCCGTCATACTGATAGGACAGGTTTTGCAGGAAGAACGGGTTGTACCAAAGCGGCAACACCACCAGACAGCAAGAGACGGTCGGTTGCCGAAAATAATGAAACGTCAGACGGGTCAACGCCGAGGCCATGGCCAGCGTGGCGATCAACAGCGGCAATGGAAAGATGTTCGGTGCACCAGCGCTGAAGGTGAGCAGGTTGTAGAACAGTTCGGTGAACAACCGCCCCTGCTCCGCCCAGGCCATACCGGCCGAGAGTGAGCGCCAGTTGTCATCGATATAGGGATAGTCCGCGAGGATCAGCGGCAGGACATACACCAGGGTCGCGAACAGAAAAAACAGCCAGACCTGTCGGCGTCCGAGTTCCTTGCAGAGAAAATCGCTGAACCGGCCCATGCTAAAGACCGCGCCGGTCTTTGCCGCCGACGATGTCTTTGACCACGTAGCGCGGTCGATGCTTGGCCTCGATGTAGATGCGGCCGACGTACTCACCGAGGATGCCGATGCCGATCAGTTGTACGCCGCCGAGGAACAGAATGGCGGTCATCAGCGAGGGGTAACCGGGCACGCTGTTGCCGAAGAAAATCTTGTCCAGCACCATGTACACCGCGTAAAGCACCGCGAAGATCGAAATTCCGCCACCGATGTACGTCCACAACCGCAACGGCACCGTGCTGAACGAAGTCACGCCTTCGAGCGCCAGGTTCCACAGCTTCCAGCCGTTGAACTTGCTGGATCCCGCTACCCGCCTGGCCCGCTCGTATTCCACCACCACGGTATTGAACCCGGCCCACGACAGCACGCCCTTCATGAACAACTGGTGCTCGGGCAGTGCGCGAATCACGTCGACCACCTTGCGGTCCATGAGCCGGAAATCGCCGACATTCTCTTCGATGCGGGTGTACGCAATACGGTTCAGCAAGTGATAGAACATCGCCGCGCTGTAGCGTTTCAAATAGCTGTCGGCGGTCCGGTCGCGGCGCTTGGCGAGCACCACGTCGGCGCCTTTCTGCCATTCTTCAATCAAGCGCGGGATCACGCTGATCGGATCCTGCAGGTCCACGTCCATGGGGATCACCGCATCACCGGTGGCATATTCCAGGCCGGCGAACAGTGCCGGTTCCTTGCCGAAGTTGCGTGAAAAGTTAATCAGCATGACCTGTTCATCGGCCTGCGCCAGGGCTTTTACCTGCTCAGCCGTGCGGTCGGAACTGCCATCGTTGATGAACACGATCTCGACCTCACCGCTTTCAAGCTTCAACTCACGCCGCACCGCCAGATAAAACAGGCTGATCGCCTGTTCTTCATTGAATACTGGAACGATCAACGAGACTTTCATGTGTCACGCTCGCGAAACACCACGTACTTTGAAAACAGGAAGCCCAACACCAGGCTCGACGCCGAAAATATAGCCACTGTCAGCAGGCCGTGCAGTCGCCACACGTCTCCTGCATGGCCGACGCCAAGGCTCAACGCGCCCATGGCCACGAGAAACAGCAGGTAGCCGCCGACCGAAGCCTTGGCGTCAAAGGTGTACAGCGCGTTCATGTAGAAGGAAAACGAGGCGGCGACACCGAAGGCGACCAGGTTGCTAAGCGCCTGACTGCAACCCGCCGCGACGCTGAGCAGGAAAAAGATTTGCCAGTGAATCAGGGTGTTGGCGACCCCGATCACGGTGTAGCTGGAAAACCCTTTCCACATGAGTCGCATGGTGACCCTCCTGCTCCGAGCGTGGCACGAACCCGTCATAAGGCTTTGAACTTGTCTACTGTCAGAAATCACAGGTCTGATGGCCTTTCAGACCAGCGGTTAGGGTTTCAGCGCACTGTCAGGAGACATTCCGTAATACCCAGGCTTTGCAATTGCCGGCGAATCACGCCACCCTGCGCGCCGCCCGATGTACGGCGCGCACTCACCGGCGCCTTCGGCTACTCCTTATTTCAACACCCGTTCACGAGCCCACCGTCATGACGTTTGAGCGCGATCACCGGATCGATTTTTTCCGGGGCCTGGCATTGATCTTCATCTTCTGGGATCACGTGCCCCACAACCCGTTAGGTCAAATCACCTTGCGTAACTTCGGCTTCAGCGACGCTGCCGAAATCTTCGTGTTCCTGGCCGGTTATGCGGCCGTGCTGGCCTACGGCAAAATCCTCGCCCGCGACGGTTTTCTGATCGCCTGCATCAAGATCCTGCGGCGTGCGTGGGTGCTCTACGTGGTGCATATTTTCCTGCTGGCGATGCTGATGGGCATTGTGTTCTTCGCCAACAGCCACGTGGAAACCCGCGACCTGGTCGAGGAAATGGGCATGCATCACTTCATCAGCGAACCCCAGCAGGCGTTGATCGATGAGCTCCTGCTGCGCTTCAAGCCGAACCTGATGGACCCGTTGCCGCTGTATATTTTGCTACTGGCGGGTTTGCCGCTGGTGCTGCCGTTGCTGGTGCGCAAGGCCTGGGTGGTGGTCGCGATGTCGCTGGCGGTGTACCTGATGGTGCCGCTGTTTGGCTGGAACCTGGCCGCCATCAAGGACGGCGTGTGGTACTTCAATCCCGTCGCCTGGCAACTGCTGTTTGTCCTCGGCGGCGCGGCGGCGATTCACGGGACCCGGCCACGCTTGCCCGATACCCGCCCGCTGGCGCGTCAGCCGTTGTTTGTGAGTGCGGCGGTGTACGTGGTGGTCGCTGGGGTGATTACCGTGGCATGGCGCTGGCCGCACATCCATGACGCCTTGATGCCCGCCAGCCTGAGCAACCTGTTGTACCCGATCAGCAAGACCGACCTGTCGCCGGTGCGCCTGGTGCATTTCCTGGCACTGGCTTACGTCACCGCGAAACTGCTTCCAGAAACCGGATGGACGCAGAACTGGCTGGCGCAGCAATGCTGCCGCATGGGACGTTTTTCCCTGGAGATCTTCTGCCTCGGCGTGCTGCTGGCGCCGCTGGCGGACATGCTTAATGCGCTGACCGATGATGCTTTCGCGATGCAGATTTTCACGGCGTTGCTGGGGGCCGGGTTAATGGCGTTGCTCGGCGCGTGGCTGGAGTTCAACAAGCGGCTGACCGCACCGGTTCGAGTCGCCAGCGCCTTGCCGCAGTAAAGCGTGCCTCAACAAAAAGCCCCGGCCAATGGACCGGGGCTTTTGCGTTTCAGGCGTTACGACTTACGAAGCCGAACGCACCGCACCGTGCGACACATTGGTCGGTTGCAGCTTGAACACGTAGAACAACACTGTCAGCAGCACCAGGAATGCCGGCCCGACATACAGCGCCACGCGGGTGTCCGGGAAGTACGCCATCAGGCCGACCACCAGCACCAGGAACGCCAGCGCCAGGTACGAACTGACCGGGTACAGCCACATTTTGTATTTCAGGCCGGCACGTTCGCTGGCGCTCAGGCCTTGGCGGAACTTGAGTTGGGCCAACAGGATCATCACCCAGGTCCAGATCGCGCCGAAGGTGGCAATCGCCGTCACCCAGACGAAGACTTTTTCCGGCACCAGGTAATTGAGCAGCACGCCCAGCAGCAAGGCGCCGATCGACAGCAGCAAGGCGCGACGCGGCACGCCGTTGCTGGAGGTCTTGGCGAAACCGGCCGGGGCCTGGCCGTTCTGCGCCAGGCTGTAGAGCATGCGCCCGGTGCTGAAGATGCCGCCGTTGCAGGACGACAGCGCGGCGGTAATTACAACGAAGTTGATGATGCCGGCGGCGGTCTTGATGCCCAGGCGCTCGAACGTCATGACGAACGGGCTGCCCTGGGTGCCGATTTCGTTCCACGGGTAGATCGACAGGATCACGAACAACGCGCCGACGTAGAACAGCAGAATCCGCCAGAACACCGAACCGATGGCGTTAGGAATGGTTTTCTGCGGATTCTTCGCTTCACCGGCGGTCAGGCCGATCATCTCGACGCCGAGGTAGGCGAACATGACCATTTGCAGGGACATCAACACGCCTTGCACGCCGTTGGGCATGAAGCCGCCGTGGGCCCACAGGTTGGAAATCCCCAGCGCCACACCGTCGTTGCCAAAACCAAAGGCGATCACGCCGATGCCGCCGATCACCATGGCAATGATGGTGACGATTTTGATCAGGGCGAACCAGAATTCGAATTCACCGAAGGCCTTCACGGCGATCAGGTTGATGGTGCCCATGCTGATCAAGGCCGACAGTGCCCAGATCCAGCGCGGCACGTCGGGGAACCAGACGCCCATGTACACCGCCACCGCAGTGATTTCCGCGACGCAGGTCACCAGCCACAGGAACCAGTAGTTCCAGCCGGTCAGGAAGCCCGCCAAGGGGCCGAGGTAGTCTTGGGCGTAACGGCTGAAGGAGCCGGCGACCGGGTTGTGCACGGCCATTTCACCGAGGGCGCGCATGATCACCAGGATCGCCAGACCGCCGATGATGTAGGACAGCATGATGGCGGGGCCGGCCATTTCGATGGCTTTGGCCGAGCCGAGGAACAGGCCGACGCCGATACAGGCACCGAGTGCCATCAAGCGAATATGCCGTTCGCCGAGTTCGCGTTTGAGCGGGCCGCCTTGAGCGGTTTCGCCTTGGGGCAGGTGGTTGCCAACTGGCATAGGGGTACAACCTCGTCTTGTTATTGGATATGACCACCGAGTGAATGAATCGCAGGCGGGTAAGCCGGCGCTTCCTGATACCGGGCCTGCCTTGTGGGCAAACCCGTCTTGTAGGACAAAACCTGCAAGATCAGCGGGGTGTGCAGTATAAAAAGCTGGCGACAGAGATTTTCACTCTATAAACCACAAAATTCAGTCGTTAATCTCGGCAAAGCGGGGGTTTGCAGAGATAGATTGTCTGGGATTTGTAGGATTTTTCGCTGTTTGAAACGCTGGGGAGTATTGCACGGCTTTAGTGCGTCGTCATGACTCTGTGTGGGGTCTGTTTTTACTGTGTAGGGCTCTGGGTCGGTTGTTTCAGGCTCTTTTGGGGGTATACATATCCATTGCTGCGGTAACGGCTGCTATGGGTTACGCCCTTACGGCGTGTCACTTGGAAAAGCCCCAAGTAACCAAGGGCTTTTGCCCCTTTCGTTCGGTGCCTCGCTGTGGCTCGGCATGCCCTCGCTCCGGTCCTGCTCCGTGGGCCCGCCGCCATCGGCCATCCATGGCCGGGGGCGGCTAACCCGGCATCCATGCCGGGTTGCCCACTGCGCAGAACCTCCACTCGGCCTCACGAGGGGGCGGTGCATCAAAATCAAAAGCACGGCGGCCTGCGGGCCGGCCTGATTGGGGATGTTCCCCTGTAGGAGCGAGCTTGCTCGCGAAGAACGTCAACGATGACGTGTATCAATAGGAGCACGCGGTGCCTGTGGGTGCATCGCGAGCAAGCTAGCTCCTACAGGGGATCGGTGCGATACAAATAGATGGGTACACACGGTCAATGTAGGAGCTGCCGAAGGCTGCGATCTTTTGATCTTGCCGTTGCTTTGCTTCGGCTTTTGATCTTGATCTGCCGCCCCTTTCCCAGAGGCCGAACGCAGGCGTTGCGCAGGGGGCACCGCGGCAAGGATGCCGCGGTAGCCGCCCCCGGCCATGGATGGCCGATGGCGGCGGGCCCCCGGAGCAATGCCGGAGTGAGGGCATGCCGAGCCAAAGCGAGGCACCGAATGGAGGGGCAAAGCCTTTTGGTTACTTTTCGGCGTCTGGAAAAGTGACTCGCTGTAAGAGCGAAACCGATAGCAGCCGTTACCGCAAAAACGGATATGTACACAATCAAAGAGCCGTCTTTGACAACTGAAGATATTTACCCGGATCCCGCATTTTGGATCCTCACAATTTTTTCACCATTGCCATCCACCGTCTAAGCTTCAGACAAGTCCGATCAATCTGCGTGAATGGATCAATCGACTATGGGCGCTTTATGGCAAACCGATTCGAGTAAAACCGTGGTTCCGACTGAACGTGTGGATGAAGCGCCTTTACCTGAAAAAACCCTTCGCACCAAGCACGGCTGGAAGGCGTTCTGGTTATTGCTGCTGATTATTCTGATTGTCCTGGGCCTGGCCGCTGCCAAGGAGATGCGCACCTCGAAATTTCAGGCCCGGGAAGTCAGCAAATATGCCGCGTCCCTGAGCTATGACGTACAACCCGGCCCCAGCGACGCGATTCGCTACCCCGGTGCCGGGCCGTTCGATTTGCGCCTGGGCTACAGCTCCCTGGATGAATTCCTGCCACGGCTGCTCAAGCGTGATTACGTCATTTCATCGCAAACGCGCTTTTCCCCGGCGCTGATGAACTACAGCGACAAGGGCTTGTTCGTGCCCTATTCCGAGAAAATCCAGGCCGGGTTATTGATCACCGATTGCCGCGCGGCACCGCTTTACCAGTACAAATACCCACAACAGCTCTATTCCAGCTTCGCGGCGATCCCGCCAGTGGTGGTCAACAGCTTGCTGTTCATCGAAAACCGCTTCCTGCTCGATCCGCGTCAGCCGCTGGCCAACCCCGCCGTGGATTGGCCACGGTTCGGCATGGCCGCCTGGTCCCAGGTCGCCAAGCTGATGCACCTGCCCGGCCAGTCGGCGGGCGGCAGCACCCTGGCCACGCAACTTGAAAAATACCGGCATTCGCCCGATGGCTTGACGGTGTCGGGCGGGGAAAAAATCCGCCAGATGATTTCCGCCAGCGTGCGGGCTTATCAGGCCGGGCCGCAAACCCTTGAAGCGCGGCAGAACGTGGTTCGCGACTACCTCAACAGCGTGCCGCTGTCGGCCGTACCGGGTCACGGTGAAGTGCATGGCATGGCCGAAGGCTTGCGCGTCTGGTACGGCGCCGACTTCAACAAGGCCAACGAACGGCTGGCCAGCACCGCGACCGACCCGAAAAGCATGGCGGAAAAAGGCCTGGCCCTGCGCGAAATGCTCTCACTGATGATTGCCCAGCGCCGTCCTTCGCATTACCTGACCAAAGGTCACGACGAACTGGCCGACCTCACCGACAGCCACATTCGCCTGCTGGCGCAGAACGGCGTGATCGATGCGCCGCTGGCGGCAGCGGCGTTGGCCAGCAAAGTGACCTATCGCGACTGGCAAACCCAGCCAACCATCCAGCCGATCGAAACCAACAAGGGCATCAGTGTGGCGCGCAGCCGTCTGGGCGGCTTGCTCAACCGTCCGCTGTACGACCTCGACCGCCTCGACCTCTCGGCCACCAGCACCCTCCAAGGCGAGTTGCAAACCCAGGCCACCGAATACCTCAAGCACCTGGCCGACCCGGCGTATGCGGCGCAAATCGGCCTGATCGGTGAACGCCTGCTCACCCCCACCAGTACCACGCAAGTGCGCTACAGCTTTACGCTGTTCGAACTGACTCCGGATGGCTCGCGGGTGCGGGTGCAGACCGACAGCACCGATCAGCCCTTCGATATCAACGAAGGCAGCAAGCTGGAACTCGGCTCCACCGCCAAAATGCGCGTACTGACCACCTACTTGCAGATCATCTCCGAGCTGCATGACAAGTACGCCGGGATGACCATCCCGGAACTGAAAAAAGTCGACGTTCCGGACCAGGACCGCCTGAGCCGCTGGGCCGTCGATTACCTGATCCAGAACAAGGATCGCGACCTGCGAACAATGCTCGGGGCAGCACTGGACCGCAAATACTCCGCCAGCCCCGGCGAGGCCTTTTTCACCGGCGGCGGGCTGCATACGTTCCATAACTTCCGCAACGAAGACAACGGCCGCATGCCGACCTTGCGCGATGCAATCCGTGAGTCGATCAACCTGCCGTTCATTCGGCTGATGCGTGACCTGGTGCGCTACACCACCTATTCCGGCCCCAATAACAGTGCCGAACTGCTCAAGGACGACCGCGACCCAAGGCGTCAGGAATACCTGGCTTCGTTCGCCGACCGCGAAGGCACTTCGTTCCTGCTGAAGTTCTGGAAAAAGTACAAAAACAAGGACACCCAGGCGCGGCTTGAGACCTTCCTCGACAGCATGCGCCCGACGCCGATTCGCATGGCCGCCGTGCACCGCTATTTGCTGCCACAGGCCAGTCAGGAAAGCTTCAACACCTTCGTGCGCTCGCACCTCAAAGGCGCCAAGCTCACCGAGAAACTCACCGACGAACGCCTGGAGCGTCTCTATGAGAATTACCGGCCAGGCATGTACGACCTGCCGGACCAAGGCTTCATCGCCAAGGTCCACCCGCTCGATTTGTGGTTGATGGGCTACCTGCTGAACAACCCGGACGCCAAGTTCAGCCAGATCGTCAAAGCCAGTCAGTTCGAACGCCAGGAAGTATATAGCTGGTTGTTCAAGAGCAAACACAAGGGCGCCCGCGACAGCCGTATTCGCACCATGCTGGAGATCGAGGCATTTCTCGACATTCATCAGCGCTGGCAGAAAGTCGGCTATCCGTTCGACCATCTGGTGCCCTCGCTGGCCACCGCCATCGGCAGTTCCGGCGACCGTCCCGCGGCGCTGGCCGAGTTGATCGGCACGATTCTCAACGACGGTGTGCGGATGCCGACACTGCGCATCGACAGCCTGCACTTTGCGGCAAACACGCCGTATGAAACCCAGCTGATCAATGACCCGGATGTCGGCAAACGGGTCATGCCGTCCGAAGTCGCCTCGGCGATGCGCGAAGCGCTCTCGCAGGTGGTGGATGCCGGTACGGCCAAACGCGTGTCCGGCAGTTTCAAAACAGCCGACGGCACCCCGTTGGCCATGGGCGGCAAGACCGGCACCGGCGATAACCGCATCGAAGCCATCGGTTCCGGCGGGCGGATTCTGAGCTCCAAATCGATCAACCGCACGGCCACCTTCGTGTTCTACATCGGCGATACCCACTTCGGCACCCTGACCGCGTTCGTGCCAGGGCGCTCGGCGGAGAACTTCAAGTTCACCTCGGCGCTGCCGGTGCAAGTGCTCAAGGGCATGGCGCCGATTCTGTCGCCGTATCTGCAACCGGGTACGCACACGATGTGTGATCCGCCAGTCGTCGCAACGGCCGACCATTAAAACATTCCCCCCGCCACGTTCGCTTTGTGTGGCGGTAACTATGTATTTTTCATTCTTTGATTTTGCGGGGTTCCCACCGAAAACAGGCACCGCTAACAACAGGTTTTTGCGCTTTTTTTGCGCAAGTCGCTTACCTAGTCTGGTCGCTCCACTCTTGATCAATGGACGATCAAACGATGCACACACTACCCCAGACACTGGATCGGTCAGATCAGGCACCTGCAGCCGATCCCGACAACAGTGTCCACTATGAACTGGTCAAAAAGGCCATCCCTGCCTGGTTGCTGAACACCTCGACTGCCCGTGTCAAAGCCCTGAAAACCGTCAAACTGACGTTGCCCGACTGGTACAGGAATGCCTCGGCCGAAGCCCACCAGGATCTGAAAAGTGCAATGCAACAAGCCTGGACCGCGCAGAACGACGTCGATAAGACGTTGAGTCATTTGCAAGACGTCTACGCCTTCGCCAAACCCTTGTTGCAACAGGCATTGAAAGACCGCTACGGTGTTGAGGACGACGTCGAGGACACTTGGCTGCGACTGTATGCCCCGGTGAATTCGTCATGGTGGGTGCATGACTTTGGCTCAGGCACTCGCAGCCGTACCCTCTCCTTGCTGGATGCCGCGCTGCACAACTTTTCCAGCGCCGAGACATTCACCAACGACTCTGAATTCATTACCCGCCCCAATGTCGCGGGTCATTTCACAACCAAACACCTGAAGCACAAAATCAGCATCGGACAGTTCAAGACCCTGTGTCGCGAACTGGACATCGGTGCCCGATACGAACAGCACCTGAACGAGTTTTTACTGTCCGCAAACCCTGTGGCCAGCAGCGTCCTGCGCCACAAAGTCACCCTCAGCCAGAAGCACACACTCACCGTCGCGGCCCACATGGCCCTGCTGATGAACGACATCGACCAGGATGCCTTTGACCTGGTGCGCGGGATGCTCGACGACCATGAAATTCAGCGATGGAACGGTCAGCGCATCGGCTATTACAACCTGGCGATGATGGACGCAGCACTCACCGGCATTGTCGTGATCACCACCGAATCAACGGCCAGCGCCGAACCTGCTCCCCTGCTCGCGTATGTCCCTCATGACCCGGAACACCCGCTCAAGCAATACGCGTCGTCGCTGGAGTTCATGGCTGAACTGACGCGGCAACTCCGCGATACCGCCGCCCCCGGACGCTATCAGCAGTTCTTCAGCCAATTCGTTGACCATCAGCAACGCGGACATTTTTTTGCCGGGTTGAACGACCGTCTCAGCCAAGTGCAATGGCAGCCAGCCTCACCGGGATCGAACCTGCCCAGCTGGCGTGAAACAGCGGTGGATAACCCCAATCTGCAATTCAGCCTGACAACGCTCCAGGATGATCGCGCGACCCGCTTTACCGGCGATCTGTGGGAATACTTCTACCAACAGAAGCTCAACAAGATTCTCAATGACGCCCGGGAAATCGCGATTTCCACCGAGTACGCCGACCGCATGGCCCGTTGGGCCTGGTGGGACAACCTGGAAAAAATCCTCTCGGACATTCTCAACGCTGCGTTGCTGGTGGCGACTCCGTTAGTGCCCGGCCTTGGCGAGCTGATGCTGGCCTACACCGCGTACCAACTGACCGACGAAGTGGTCGAAGGCATTGTCGACCTGGCCGAAGGCCGCGTCGCGGAGGCTGGCGAGCAGGCCATCGGCGTGCTCGAAAGTGTGGTCCAGCTCGGAGCGTTCGCTGCGGGCGGTGCGATTGGCAACGTCGCTCGGGCGAAACTCTCGCCGTTTTTCGAAGGCCTGAAACCGGTGCAATTGCCCGATGGCCAGTCGCGCTTATGGAACGCCGACCTCGGCCCTTATCAACAACCGGACCTGGCCCTGCCGACGCACATCCGGCCCGATGAACTCGGCATCCATCTACATCAAGACCAGCGCATTGTGCGGCTGGACGAGCAACTCTTCGAAGTGGCAGAAGATCCCGCCACCGGCCAATACCGCATCCAGCATCCAACGCGAGAGGATGCCTACACACCGGCCCTGCGACACAACGGCCAAGGCGCATGGATCAGCGAAACCGAAAATCCACGCGAGTGGCAAGGCTCGGCATTGATGCGACGCCTGGGTCACGCCACCGATGGCTTGAGTGACGGACAACTGGAACAGATTCGCCAGATCAGCGGCATCCCGGAAGCCGCCTTGCGTCGAGGGCACATGGACAACGCCCCGCCCCCGCCGTTGCTGATCGATAGCCTGCAACAGCTCGGATCGGCCGCACCTCCGATTAGCGTATTACCCGCCGAGACGTCCTTGCTGTTCAGCGAGTTCCCGGAGCTGCCTGACACCGTTGCGCAAAGAATCCTGGCCAGCGCCAGCGCCGAGGAACGTTTGCAAATCGAGCAAAACGAGCGCCTGCCGCTGCGCCTGCAAGCCCAGGCCCGAGAACTGCAATTCGAGACCCAATCGGTCCGCGCCGCCCACGGCCTGTACGATGACGCGTTGATCAACATCGACACCGAACGCCTGGTGCTGGGCGCCTTGCGCATGAATAGCGATACGTTCGGTGAGCTGCGCATCGACATCCGTGAAGGCTCATTCGACGGTGAGCTTCGGTGCAGCGCCGGGCCCGAAGACGCCGCGCGAGTCCGGGTATTGATTCGCGACGATGCGGGAAAGTATGAAGTGCGCGATGGCACGGATCGGCCGATCCGTGCAGCGGATGATTTCGTTGAATCCCTGCTCCATGCCACCGAACGTGAGGGACAGTTCGCGCTGGGCTACAGGCCGGGCGACGCCGCCGATTTCAAGCAATGGGTCATGGTAAAAACGGCTGCGCCCAACGAACGACGGACGATTCTGGCCGCACCGCCCATTCGCGCCCTGCCCATTCATGAGACCGTTTTACTGGTGCGCGGCGCGGGTAGCAGCAGAGCGGGCGAAACCCTGCACGAGCGCATTCTGGACCTGCACGAGGACTTCAGCGAGAACGAGGTCGATGCGTTCGCCAAAGCCTTGATTGCAGAAGGTCAGCCGTTAGCCGCCATCGAGCAGCGAGAAAAAGATTTCGCCGAGCTGGTGGGCATTCTGACGCGCTGGAAAAACCAGCAAGAAAAAAGCGGCAACCACGAGTTTCGCGATAATGGCGGCCTGCATATCGCCTCAGGCCTCGGCAGAGGCTTTGAGAAAGCAAACACGGGCCTTGGCGGCCGTACCGACCCTCACAGTTTTTCGTTGGACCTCTCCAGGAAAGGAGTGCCACTGAATCTGGAAACCTGGTGGTCGAAACGCCCGAAGGGCCTGCAAAAATTCCTCGATAAAATCACAATCCTGAAACTCGACAACACCCGGTTTTCTGTTGAGTCGGACGGTCTGCTCGGCTCTTTTCCAAACCTTCGCGAACTGAGTGTCAGAGGCTGCGATCTCACGAGCCTGCCCAAGAGCATCGGTTCCATGCTACGCCTGGAACGCCTGCAACTGAGTGACAACCGAATCGTTCTGGATGCCCATGCCGTCGAGCAACTGGGCCACCTGACCCATCTGGAAATACTCAGGCTCGACGGCAATCCCTTGGTGCTGCAGCCGAACATCGGCCGCATGCCAAGGCTGAAAGTCGTGTCTTTAAAAAATACCGGAGCCACCACATGGCCCGAAGGCACGCTGGCCAAACCCAGGCCCCGGGGATTTCTGCTGGATCTACGGGAAAATCCCGTCGACCTGATTCCCGAGGTCGTTCCCGGCTCACAACGAGCCTTTGTCGTGGCGAGAACGCGATTGGATGTCGGTAGCCTATCGGAGGCAAATCAACTGCAATTTCAGGAAATCCGTGAATCGCTGGCACTGCCTCCCGAGCCCATCGTGGCTACTGGCGGTCAGACCGCCGACGACATCCTCGTGACCCGTCCGGAGTTCTGGACCGACGTGCCCGGTTGGGGAGCGAAGCGGACCACTTACTGGCCGCTACTGAGCGACGACCCTCTGTCGCAGCGGTTCCTGGAGGTGCTGACCGAAACAAAAAAATCGGCGGATTACCGTGCCGGTGGTCCGGCCCGCGACCTGTTGATGCAACGCACCGTGCGCATGCTCGATGCCGTTTACCTCGATACCGAGTTGCGGCAAAAGCTGTTCACCATGGCGATTTCCCCGGTCAATTGCGCAGACGCCGGTGCGCAACTGTTCAATAACATGGGCATTCAGGTGCTCGCGTCGGAAGCATATTCGTACTCCACCGATGCGGTGCAGCTGGAACAGCGCTTGGTCAGCCTGGCCAAAAGCGCGGCACGGCTGGAGCACGTCAACGAGATTGCCCACGCCGATGTCGCCAGCCGCCGAGGCACCACGGACGATGTCGAAGTCTACCTGGCTTACCAGACGGGTCTGGCCCATCGCTTGAACTTGCCTTGGCAATCGGAAGGCATGTTGTACCGACTGACGTCCGGCGTCAGCGACACCATGATCGATCAAGCCTACGACACGGTGCTGGCCTTGGGCGAAGGCGATGGCCTGGTCGACAAAATGCTCGAACAGCAGTTTTGGCAGGACTACCTGGAAGCAACCTATTCGATCCAGACCCAAACCAATAAACACCTGTACGAGCGCAAATCCGACGCGCTGGACACCCTGCGCTCCACCCAGCGCGAATGGCTCGAAGCCACGTCGGAGTTGCAACGCGCCGAACTGCGTAACCAACTCACCGAACTCATGGCCGATCTGCCCGTGACGGAGGCCGTGGTTTTTGCCGATCAACCGATCAGCGACGAGACGTACTACGGGATTTTCGTCGACCTGGCTAACAGCGAAAAAAACCTGTTCAGACACTTGACCCGCCAAGCGCTGAGAAAAGCCAAGCAGTAAAGGCTTCTGTAGGAGCGAGCTCGCTCGCGATGGACGTTAACGATAACGCGTGTTCGCTGAATACACGCGTCGCCCTCAGGTCCATCGCGAGCAAGCTCGCGCCTGCAACCCAGGATTCACACCTATCAACGGACGATTACGCAATGCCAAGCTCCCCTCCCGAAAGTGTTCATTACGAATTGATCAAAAAGGCCATCCCGCCATGGCTGGAAAATGCCTCCCTGCGCAGAATCAGCGCGTTGAAAACAGCCAGGTTACAGATTCTCGCTTGGTATAAATCGGCTTCGCCTGCGGTCCACCGCCACCTGAAGAATGACCTCAAGCTCAGCTGGGCCGCGCAGAACAATGTCGATCAGGCACTGAGCAACCTGCAGGATGTTCATGCCTTCGCCAAACCCCTGCTGCAACACGCGCTGAACGAGCGCTTCGGTGTCGAAGATGACGTCGAGCACACCTGGCTGCGACTGTATGCGCCGGTTAACTCGTCGTGGTGGGTGCATGACTTTGCGTCAGGCACTCAGAGCCGGACGATCTCTTTGCTGGAGGCGGCGCTGCATAATTTTTCCAGCGGCGAGACTTTCACCCGCGACAGCGAATTCATCACCCGCCCCGATGCCCGTGGTCATTTCGCAGTCAAGCACCTGAAGCAAAAAATCAGCATCGAGCAATTCAAATCCCTGTGTCGCGAACTGGACATCGGCGGCCGATACGAACAACACCTCAATGAATGTCTACTGCCAGCGAACACCGTGGCGAACAACGTCTTGCGCCATAAAGTCATCCTCAGCCAGAAAAGTGCGTTGAATGTCGCGGCGCGCATGGCGCTGATGAAAAATGACATCGACCAGGACGCGTATGACGTCGTGCAGGGCATGCTCGATGATCGCCGGAACCTGCAATGGCGCGGGCAAGCCGTCAGCTATTACAACCTGTCGATGATGGATGCGCCCCTGACCGGTGTGGTCCTGATCGCGCCCGACGTGTTCACCGCCAAGGCCATCGTCCCGGTGATTGCGTACATTCCTCACGACCCTGAGCACCCGCTCAAGCAATACCCATCGTCGCTCGAATTCATGGCCGAACTG
This sequence comes from Pseudomonas sp. NPDC086251, assembly GCF_044746405.1. NCBI lineage: Bacteria > Pseudomonadati > Pseudomonadota > Gammaproteobacteria > Pseudomonadales > Pseudomonadaceae > Pseudomonas > Pseudomonas sp. NPDC086251. Next base: position 18,415 of record NZ_JBIVBY010000024.1, on the reverse strand, counting down.
ACACGGCAACTGCGTGACACGACCTCCCCCGAGAACTATCAGAAATTCTTCAGCCAGTTCGTCGATCAGCAACAGCGCGGGCATTTTTTTGCCGGGCTGAATGAGCGCCTGAGCAAAGTCAAATGGCAACCGGTCGAGCCGGGATCGAACCTGCCGAATTGGCGCGACACGCCTGTGGATAACTCCAATCTGCAATTCGCTTTATCGAAGGTTCAGGACGATCGTCAGACCCGCTTCAACGGCGATCTGTGGGGCTACTTCTACCGGCAGAAGTTGAACAAGATCCTCAACGACGCCCGGGAAATCGCGGTTTCCACCGAATACGCCGACCGCATGGCCCGTTGGGCCTGGTGGGACAACCTGGAAAAAATCCTCTCGGACATGCTCAATGTTGCGTTGTTGGTGGCGACACCCTTGGTGCCAGGACTGGGCCAACTGATGCTGGCTTACACCGCGTATCAACTGACCGACGAAGTGGTCGAGGGCCTCGTCGATCTGGCCGAAGGCCGCGCCGCCGAGGCGGGCGAGCAAGCCATCGGCGTGCTGGAAAGTGTGGTGCAACTCGGTGCGTTCGCCGCCGGAGCTGCGATTGGCAACGTTGCGCGGGCGCAACTTTCGCCGTTTTTCGAAGGCCTGAAACCGGTGCAACTGGCGGATGGCCGGACGCGTCTGTGGAACCCTGATCTGTCGCCCTATCAACTGCAATCGCCCGCCTTGCCGCCCGAGGCAAAACCCGATGCGCTGGGCATTTACCCGCATCGGGATCAACGCATCCTGCGGCTGGAAGGTCAGCATTTCAACGTGCAAGTAGATCCGATTACGGGGCAGCAGCGTATCCAACACCCGCAACGCGCCGACGCCTATGCGCCAACCCTGCGGCACAACGGCCAGGGCGCGTGGGTCAGCGAAACGGAAAACCCGCGCGAATGGGAAGGTCCGACATTGATGCGGCGCCTCGGTCATGCCACCGACTCCTTCAGCGATGACCAACTGGAACAGATTCGCCAGATCAGCAGCACCCATGAATCGGCGCTGCGGCAGATGCACATGGACAACGCTGCACCGCCGCCGTTGCTGATCGACACGTTGCAACGCCTGGGGTCAACCGTGCCTGCTACCACCCCGCTATCCGCCGACATGGCCTTGCTGTTCAACGAATTCCCCGACCTGCCCGACACGGTGGCGCAAGGCATTCTCGCCAACGCCAGCGCCGCCGAGCGCCAACAGATCGAACAGAAAAAGCGCCTGCCGCTGCGCCTGAAAAGTCAGGCGCGGGAACTGCAATTCGAGACGCAATCGGTGCGCGCCGCCCACGGTCTATACGATGACACGTTGATCAACATCGACACGGAACGCCTGGTGCTCGGCACCTTGCGCATCAACAGCGACACCTTCGGTGAGCTGCGCGTCGAGATCAGGGAAGGCACATTCGACGGTGAACTGCGCAGCAGCGCCGGGCCCGAGAACGCAGCGCGGGTCCGGGTGTTGATTCATGATGGCGCGGGAAAATATGAGGTGCGTGATGGGTCGAATCAGCCGATCCATGCAGCGGATGGTTTTTTCGATGCCTTGCTGCAGGCGACCAAGCGCAATGGACAAAACGCGCTGGGCTTCAAGCCGGGGGACGCCGAACGCTTCAGGCAGTGGATAATGGTCAAGATCGAGCCTCCCGGCGAACGTCGGACGCTACTCGCCACGCCACCCATCCGCGCCGTGCCCGAGCATCAGACCCTTCTGCTGGTGCGAGGCGCATTCACCAGCCGGGCCGGCGAAACCCTGCACGAGCGCATCCTGGACCTGCACAAGGATTTCAGTGACAGCGAAGTCGACGCCTTCGCCGATGCCCTGATCGCCAAAGGCGAGCCGATGCAAGCCATCGAGCAGCGGGAAAACGAACTCGATGAGCTGCGCGTGATCCTCAATCGTTGGGAGTACCAGCGGGAACCCACCTGGGGACCGGGCAGCACTGCTTTTCGTGATGGCGGTGGCCAACATATCGCCGAGTGCCTGCTCAACAGCTTCAAGCGAAAGTACAGCGATATCGGGCGCCGTGCCGATCCGGACAGCTACTCGCTGGATCTCTCCACCGAGATGCTGCCCCTGAACCTGGAAACCTGGTGGTCAAAGCGCCCGCCGGAGCTGCATAAGTTCCTCGACAAAATCACCGTTCTGAAACTCGGCAATACACGGTTTTCCAGCGAAGCGAACGGCGTGCTCAAAGCCTTCCCGAACCTTCGCGAACTCAGCGCCAGACGTTGCGACCTGACGAGCCTGCCCGAAAGCATCGCCTCCCTGCACCGACTGGAGCGGCTGCAATTGAGCGACAACGCGATCGTGCTGGACGCGCGCGCCGTCGAGCAACTCAAGCACCTGACCTATCTGGAAATCCTCAGGCTCGACGGTAATCCGCTGAGCTTGCCGCCAGACATTGGCCGCATGCCTAGGCTGAAAGTCGTGGCCCTGAACAACACCGGGCTGACCTCATGGCCCGAGGGCACGCTGGCGAAAACCAGACCGCGCGGCTTCTTGCTGGACCTGCGGGAAAATCCCGTCGACCTGATTCCCGAAGTCGTCCCCGGCTCGGCACACGCTTGGGTGATCGCGCGTACCCGTCTAGACGTCGGCAGTCTGTCGGAGCTGAACCAACTGCGTTACCAGGAAATCCGTCGCTCACTGAATTTGCCCCCGGAGCCCCTCGTGGCCTCCACAACGCCGATAAATGTGGTCATCAACTCCACCAACCCGGACAACTGGACCGATGTGCCCGGCTGGGGAATAGACCGGACGACACACTGGCTTGAACTGACCGACGATCCGCAAGCCCATCGGTTCCTGACCGTGGTGCACGAAACGAAAAACTCCGCCGACTATCGCCTCGGTGGCGAACCCCGCCGGCAACTGATGCAGCGCGTGGTGCGCATGCTCGATGCCGTTTACATCGACACCGACCTGCGGCAAAAGCTCTACACCATGGCCATCGCCCCGGTCGATTGCGCCGATGCCGGGGCGCAGTTGTTCAACCACATGGGCATTCAGGTGCTCGCTTCCGAGGCTTACTCCTACTCCACGGACACCTTGGAACTGGAACGTAAACTGGTCACCCTGGCCCAAGGCGCCGCGCGACTGGAGCACGTCAACGAGATTGCCCGCGCCGATGTCGCCAGCCGTGGTGGTGATCCTGATGATGTCGAAGTCTATCTGGCCTACCAGACCGGACTGGCTGATCGCTTGCAGCTGCCGTGGCAATCCGAAGGCATGCTGTTCAGGCCGGTGTCCGGTGTCACCGACGCCATGATCGATCAGGCGTATGACACGGTTCTGGCGCTGGGCGAAGGTGATGGCCTGGTCGACAAAATGCTGGAGCAGGCATTCTGGGAAAGCTATCTGGATGAAACTTTCCCGATTCAGATCAAGGCGAACAGACGGGCGTATCTGAACAAATACGAGCTGCTTGAGACCCTGCGTTCCACTCAGCGCGAATGGGCCGAGTCCACGTCGGACCTTCGTCGAGCCGAATTGCGCAACAGTCTCAATGGCCTCATGAACGATCTACCGGTGCCCGCGACGGTGGTCTTCGCCGATGAACCGATCAGCGAGGCGATCTTCGACAGGTTGCTCGTCGACTTGGGTGACGAGGAGAAAGAGTTGTCGAGACGCTTGACCCGTGAGGCGTTAAGGCGAGCCGGTCAATAAACCCGGCTGATGCAGCTTGACGGCACAATTGTGGTCAAGCTGCATCGGCCTTCTCACACTTCGGAATCCCAGACCACATAGACGCTGCCGGAATACGTGCCGCCAACACCGGGTCGCAGCATGACTTCCATCTGATCGGGCGCGACCTCGAAATGCAAAATTTCCGGTGCGCGGTCCACATAGAAACCGGGCTGAAATTGCTGCGCGTTTTCTGGGCCTGGCATCAACCGACGGTGCCTGACCGGTTGTCCGGAGAGGTCGGTCAAGCCGTTCGGCAGGCTGACGCTGACGTGCAACTGGACTCGACGGTTCTCGTCACGGTTCTCAAGCGCGCAATCGGGAAACAGGCCGATTCCGCAGATCAACTGCATCTTGAAACGCGTTGAGGCCGAGATATTGAACGTCTGATCACGGAACAACCGCACCGGCCGGCGCCCCGCCTGCAACCAACTCTGCCAGCCGCCTGCGGGAACCAGTTGGACCTTGTTGCCGCCCGGTGGAATATCGACTTTCAAGGTGTGCTGCACGTCCAGTACAAAACTCAAGGTCAAATCACTGTCGGTTGGCAGCATCACATCGCCCATGTCGAAGTCCCCGCCGGGACCGATGCGATAGCTCAGGTCACCGGTGTAAAGCCCCGACGACATGCCAAGAGGATTTGGCGTTCGCAACTCGTAGGCGAAATCCAGGTACTCATAAGACATTGCCGGTATCAGGAATTTCGCCGTTTTGACGCAAGCCGCTTCAACCGGGGTTTTCCAGAAAAAACGAAACGCATGATCCACATAGAACCCGACACCGCTGTACAGGCAGGGAGGTGGCGCGTTGACCCAAGCACCTGCCACCCCCCCCGACCACAAGCGTCGGTGTCCTTCAGCCGCACTCGGTGCGCCTGTCAGATTCGCGGCCGTATCGCTCAGGGCGTATCGGGAACCGATGCCGGCAATGCGCACCTCGACTTTTTCAGATTCCTGCGTAGCCACGTTGGTCACCGTCAACGTCCGCCACTGCGCAGGTACTTTGAACATGGCGCTATTACGCGACACATCATCAGGTTGCATCGCTCTGTTCGATTCGAAGCGCATAGGCAACCGGATGCTGAACATCTCGTTGTCCCGGCATTCACTGGGCGCATCCGCGCAGTAGCCACTGGACGGTGTTTTATTGATGAACTTGTTGCTTTGCGGATTGGCTGAGTCGGGCGTGAACGATGCCCTGATTTCCTGATTCACCGCCTCGGCCGAAGTCGGCACAAACAACACCAGCAAGCACAGCCATCCCGGCAGACAAGTATTGAGATTCATGAAAGCTCTCTCCGATATTACAGCGAATGGCTGGGCTCAAGGCGCCGCCGCACTGAAGACCAGATTCACGCTGCCGTAGTAGCGACCCGGCTTGTACCCCCCTGCGGGCACTTTCGGCTGGATCTGCAGGGCAAAGCGCCCGCCCGCGACAGCCTGCTCGCGAGAGAGCACTTCCCGGGGTTGCGGGTCGTGGCTCAACGCCTTGCCGTTGAAGCTGACGAGCAAGTAGATGTTCTGATCGTCGCGCCCGTTGGACAGATAGGGCTCGCTCTCCAGCCGCGCGTGGATAGCGCTGGTGTCGTGCTTGACGTCGAAGTTCTTGCGCAACCCTTCCAGCGTTGAGGTATGAATGTTCCACGGCAAGGTCTGCTCGAGATGAATCCAGTTCGACTCGGCCGGTATTACGTAGAAACCCAACGTCGGAATGTCCACCGACACTTCGAATCTGTGCTCTTCCCGAGCGGCGAACGCCAGGGAGCTCATCAATGCCGCGACGCCTGTCCACAGGGCGATGGCCGATAACTTGATCATTTCAGGTACCTGTTACGTCAAAAAAAATCGGCGAGCGATCGTTACTGGCTGGCAATGTGCAGGGCCTTCTTCGAAGCGCCCTCGACCAGGTTGAAGCGGTATTCACGACCGGGCTGTTTGTCGAACGCGAACTCTTTTCCAGCACGGATGTGGTGCTTGGTGGTGGGCTCGCATTGGTTTTCCTGCTTGATCGAACAGTTGCGAAACTCATCGACGACCACCGACGTATTGCCGTTGTTGCGAATGCGGTAGGTGCTCGCGCCATTCTCGATCTGGCTGTCGTAGCGACTGTTGTTCGGCCTGACGAAGAACACCGTGCCGAACCCGGTCATGACGTTGACGCCGGCCGACAGGTTCTTTTTGTAGTCCTCGCGCTCATCGCTGGACACTGCGAATTCGTCTTCCTTTTCCGGTACGACCGGGATGAAGCGCACGCGAAAATAGCGCTCGGTGTCGCGTGCGCCCATGAACAACAGACGCGTGCCCTGCATGCCGTTGGCCGGAATGATCAGGCGCGCCGGACTGGCCATCAGCCCGTCGCGCGATGTCGCGCCAGGGTCGCTGGTGACCGGCACTTCAGTGGCGCTGCCGTCGGCGTCATAGACGATTTCCAGAATGTTGACCTTGACGAAGGCCGTGCTGTCGCCGCTGTTGAACACGCGCTTGAGGTAGGTGCTTTTGTCGCCATCCAGATAGTCGTACACCGTTCCGACGTTGATTTGCGGCCCGGCTTGAAGCCCCAGGGAAAAACCGCTCAAACCGATCATTAGCAACAGACGTTTCATAACCTTAAAACCCCACGACATTGAACACAGTGCTGGCTCGAGTTTTCGATGCGCAGCCCGTCAGATTTCTGAATCCCAGATCACATAAACGCCGCTGGAATAGCGGCTTGCCACACCAGGCCGCACCATTTGCTCCACCCAAAGGGGCGGGATTTCGAAATGCAAGGTGCCAGGTGCCCGGTCCACATAAAAACCGGGTTGAAACTGCAGGGCATTCTCCGGACCCGGCCGCAATCGCTGGCGCCGGACCGGTTGCCCGGAGAGGTCGGTCAAGCCGGCAGGCAGGCTGACGCTGACGTACACCGGGACTCGACGATCCTCTTCAGGATTATTAATCGCACATTCGGTCCTCTCATCTATGCTGACCCCACATCGCAGCTCCATCTTGAAACGCGTTGAGGCGGAAATATTGAAAGTCTGGTCGCGAGACAACGTCACCGGACGCCGCCCTGCCGCCAGCCAGCTTTGCCAGCCACCGGCCGGCAGCAATTGGACTTTCTCACCACCGGGAGGAATGTCGACCTTGAGCGTGTGTTGAACATCCAGATTGAAGTTGAGTGTCAAAACCGAGTCATCCGGTTGCATCACATCACCCATGTCGAAATCCAGCCGCGGTCCGACACTGAACGAGATTGTCCCGGTGTAGGTACCACTCTGCATTTTCAGGGGGTCTGGGGTTATCAGCTGATAACCGAACACGAAGTACTGATACTTGAATGCCATCGGAATATCGAACAGCGCCTGTTTGGTACACGCTCCCGCATCCTCCGGGACTCTCCAAAAGCTGTTAAAACCAAAATTACCAACGGTGGACCACCCCACTCCCAGACAAGGTGGGGGCGCATACATCCATGAGCCACCTCGCCAAAGTTTCTCCCAGCCTGCCGGCCCGGCAGTCCCGGTGATCTGCCCGACGGATACCGGCAATAGCGATTCGTGTCCGATACCTGCAATCCGGACTTTGAGTCTCTGCTTCTCACCGGTTTCGTGAGTGACTTCGACGTCGCGCCATTGCGATGGCACCCTGGCCATTCCGCCTTGGCGTGGATCCGTATGATTGGCCCGAATGGGCGCATTGGCGGTAAATGCAATCGGAGCAATCAGGCTGAACAGTCCTTCCGGCTTGCAGGCCTGGGGGACTTGAAGGCAGAAACCTTGCGAAGGCGTTTTGTTAATGAATTCGTTTTTATGCGGCGCTGCTGAATCCGGGACAAACGTTGCATCAATGTTCAGTACGGCCGCCTGGGTCGGTAACGAACACACTCCACACAGCAATGCCGGTGTCGCCCAAGCACCGAGCTTCTTACCAAGCCTGTTGAAAATATTCATGTCTGTCAGCCCGCCGTTTCGACATTAAAAGTTGCATCCGCCAACGTGTCCGGCGAACAACGCAGATCGCCGATCATCAACACGTTGTTTTCACTGCGGTGCTTGTCGGTATCAAGCCGGAACTGGCACAACAGCTGATCGGCATACCGCACTTCCAGCGTCGGTGAACCGGCATGCATTTCCATCGAGAAGAAGCCGTCGACTTCACTGACGCCACGGCTGGCGTGGTTGATCACGTGATGGCCCTTCAGCGGCCGGCCTTGCGGGTCGACCAGACGGCCGAGCACGGTCAGGGTTTTCATCACGTAGACCTTGCGGTATTCCACGCCGCCCTTGTTCAGGTGATAGCGGGTGCGCGCCGGTTCGATGCTGGCCGCCGGGGCGTGATTGCCTTCGAAGTCGAAGCTCACCGAACTGTTCTTGTAAGCCGTCAGCGGAATGAAATTGCGCCCCGGGCGCAGAGCAGCGCTGCCACCACTGAGGTCGTCTGCGCGCAAGGCGACGCCCTCGATGTCGGATTCGACATCGATGATCATCCCGGCCCCGCGCCCTTGATGCTGACTGGTCAGGGCCAGGCGTTGGCCACCGACGACCACGGTGCTGTCCAGGTTCAGGCCGCCGGTGAAGTTGTTGTTGAACGACGAGCGCTGAATGAAGCCGTCGCCATTGACCGCGTCGGTGCGAAAGTTCGCCAGGCTCGACAGGCCGATGCCGTAAGTGTCGGTCAGCGCGGTCACCGAGACGCTCTGCAACACATGGTCTTGCAGGTCTTTGCGATAACCGAGCGAGGCGTTGGTGTCGCGGCTGCCGTCACGGGCGGTACGGCTGCCAATGCTCCCGGAAACCTGCTGCCCCGGACCGCCCAGCGCCATGTTGATGCTCAGGTCGACGCCGCGATTGCGCGCATCGCCGCTGCTGTAACTGCCCGGTCGATCGAACAGCGACAGCCGCCAATTGGCATCGCTGCCCAGCACCTGGGTGCGTTGGGTCCAGCCCAGGTCTACGCCGACGCCTTCAACGTTGCCGTCGCTGTGGGAGATCCGCGCGTTGAACGAGCTTTTGCGACTGATCCGGTGGTTCAGTGCCAGCGATGAGTTGCTGGTCTCGCCAATGAACACATTGCGTTGGCGCACGCGGGTGCCATCGGGCAGTGTGTCGTAAGTGTTGCTGGTGTCGAGCCAGCTGCGGTTGTGACTGACCACCAGGCTGCCCGCGCCATAGTTGTACAGCGCTTGCAGATCGGCGCCGGTGCCGTGGTCTTCGGTCTGATACAGGTTGGCGTAGAGGTTGACGCTGTTGGCCAGGCTCCAGTCGATGGAACTGCCGTATTGCAGCGTGTCGCGAACCTGACGTGCCGAGAGTCCGAGAATCACCCGAGGATGCAACAAATAGTTGATCGCGGCGCCCGCCGTCGCATCCCCACTTTCCTGCTGATCCCAGTTGCTGAGCAGTTTGCTTTCCTGCCCGGCGAACAGGTTGTAGCGCCAGCGCTCGTCGTGGTTGCGCCAGTTGTTCGGCTTGTAGATCAGTTCCTGGGTGGTCGAGGTATTCTGGCCGTCTTCAATCAGGCGCACTTCCACTTCGTAAATACCACCGGGCAATGGCCGGGTGTCGAGGGTTTGCAAACCGGCCGGCACCGATTGGGTGTTGATCAGCAAACCATCGCGATAAATCTCTACCGAGGCTTGGCGATTGGCGGTGACGTAAACCGGATAGACGCTGGGTTTCGGACTGTCGATCGCCAGGCTGTCGGAGCTGCCGTACATCACGCCCACGGCGGTGTCGGGGCTGGTGCCGAACGAACGCGGCTGACGGGTCAGGCCTTCGGAATTGGGGGTGAAGTAACCCAGGCGGAAAAAACTGCCTTGCAGTTCGCGCTGGGTGTAAAGCTCGTGTACGGCGTGATAGGTCTTGGTGTCCGGCCCGCCAAGGCGTGCCAGTTGCATGTTGAAGGTCTGGCTCCAGTTGCCCAGGCTGCCGCTGGCTTCCAGGCCAAAACGTCCGCCCAGGTCCTGGTCCTGGCCACCATTGAGGTTGAGCTGGTTGCGCACCATCAGGCCGCTGCTGCCACCTTCGGGCTGGTCGTAGAAACGCTTGGCTTCGCTGTCGCGTTCGGCATTTTCGGTGACGATCGACAGCAATGAGTTTTCCAGGTTGTAGTGCACCGCCAGCATCTGTTCCGGGCATTGGCCGGTGCAGGTGCCCAGTGCCACGCCGGGCTTGAGCAGGCTGGCCCAGGTGTCGCGTTCGCTGGCACTGAAGCGGCTGTCGCTGGTGTCGGTGAACTCAAGCAACGTGACCCGATCATCGCGGGACAACACAATCATTGCCTCGCCGAGGGGTTGTTGATCGAGCTCGACCCGCACCGCCAACGGCACATCGAAGAAATGCTCTTCGAACTCCGCTGGCAGGCCCTTGGCCTGGGCCAGCAAACTTCGAGGCGTATGATCAACGGAAGTAGGCGCCGCACATGCACTGCTACATAACAGCAACGCAAGCGTTGCCGCGATGGGCGTCATCGGGAACATGAACAAGTACTCTGATTACAAGGAAGTCAAAGCCCGGCCGACAAACCGAAACAGCGTGCCGACCGGTTACGTTACTTGAATAAGTAAACGTTTTACCGTCGCAAATATTGCTTAGACGGAAGGTTCAACGACCAGCATGACGACGCCGGTGTAATCACCCGCAGCCGGCTTGGCGCCGGTTGCGCTGATTTTGAACGGTGCGCGATAGCGGACGTTGGACTCGGCGTCGCCCACCACTTCTTGCGAAGTCGTTGTCAGCGTTTTGCCATTGAGCTCGACTTTCAGATCGATGGTGCTGCTACCGGCGATCAGCTTCGGCACACCTTCCAGGCGGGCGTGCACCTTGCCGGCGGTGTGCAGCACGTCGAAGTGCCCGTCGACTGTTCTCATCGCACCGGTAGACGGGTTGTAGCTCATGTCCTGATCCTTGTTGACCAGGTCCGCATCGACGGGCACCGCGTAGAAATCGTCCGACGGCACGTGGGCAACAATGTTGATGGAGTGCTTGGCTTCGGTGGCCGCAAACGCCATCGAGGAACTCAGTGCCAGAATAGCCAGAGGAGCAGCAAACGCGATTTTCTTGAACATCTTTCAGTACCTGTCTTTTAAATAAAAAGGGTCTAAGTATTGAAAGTTTCGCTGGAGCACAACCGTCACGAGCAGTGATGTTCCAGTGCAACTTTCAACGCCGAAAGATGATCGACCAATTAATCTGGAAAGTAAGCAGGCAAGTTCCTCAAAGTGCGTAGCCAAAGTGCCGCGACCGTGGAAAGAAAAATACTGAAGTATTGATAAAGTCGCTGTTCGACTGTCAGAACAAGACTACATAAAGCCAAGACACTGGCAATAAAGGCCGACAACGACACTGCCATTTCTGTAGGAGGGATATTACAAAGCTAATGAATTAAGGTGTGAATCGTTACTTTAGAGAGTTAACACTAATTTCATTGTGTTCGCCCGTTTTAAAAGCCGAGTTTGGAGCGGCGAAAGCGCCATTTTCAGTGACGTTCTCGTCTGGCGTTGTGATCAGCCGTTGGTCGGGGGGCCTTGCGAATCGCTTAAGATATATCTTAAGTTGTATCTAAACACGACGAGAGAAGGAAAAAATGAGAGACCATCATTCCCCCCACCGCGAGCACGGCGACGGCCGCGACGGCTTCGAGAAACGCCCCGGTCGCGAACGCGGCGGTCGCGGACCACGGGTATTCGCCCCCGGTGACCTGAAATTGCTGCTGCTGGCGCTGATTGCTGAACAGCCGTGCCACGGCTACGACCTGATCCGCCAGATCGAAGGCATGTTCGACGGCGCCTACAGCCCCAGCCCCGGCGTGATCTACCCGACACTGACCTTCCTGGAGGAAAGCGAAATGATCCAGGGTGATGCCGAAGGCGGGAAAAAACGCTACGCCGTCACCGACGCCGGGCGTCAATCGCTGAGCGAGCAGGCGATTGCCCTTGAAGGCGTGCGGATGCGCATCGACGTCAGCAAACGCTCGCTGCGCGGTCATGATCGCCCGCCCGAAATCCACGAAGCCGTGCACAACCTGCGGCACGCGTTGCAACTGCACCATGGCCGCTGGAGCGCGGATGAAATCCAGCGTGTTGCTGCCCTGCTCAACAACACGGCCAAAGCCATCGTTGACGGCCCCGCCGTTCAAACTGCCCAGGAGAACGCCGAATGACTGAAGTGATCCAAACCATTCACCGTGTCATGCACGAGATCAAACGCCGTCGTCTGGAAGTGCTGCGGGTGGTCGACCTGACCCCGCGCATGCGCCGGATTACCTTGGGTGGCCCGGAGCTGGCAGGTTTCATCAGCCTCGGCACCGATGACCACGTAAAGCTGCTATTCCCGCAAAACGCGGCGGAACACGCCGCGCTGGACACCCTGGTCCTCGGTGCCGGTAAAGACAACGGACCGATGCCGGCCATGCGCGATTACACGCCGCGTCGTTACGACCTCGACACGCTGGAGCTGGACATCGACTTCGTGCTGCACGGCGACGGCCCTGCCGCGACGTGGGCCGAGCAGGCCAAACCGGGGCAGTTCCTGCACATCGGCGGGCCACGGGGTTCGATGATCGTGCCGGACATGTTCGACAGCTACCTGCTGATCGGCGACGAAACCGCCCTGCCCGCCATCGCTCGGCGCCTGGAAGGTCTGGCGGCTAACCGGCGTGCGTTGGTGATCGTCGAAGTGGAGAACGGCAAGGAGCAGCAAGTGCTGGAGAGCGCCGCCGAGGTCAATGTGATCTGGGTGTTGCGTGAAGGTGGCAAGGATCACTTGCTGACGACTGTGCGCCAGGTCAAGGTTCCGGCTGGCAGCGTGTATGCCTGGGTGGCGACCGAGAGCAAAGTGTCGCGGCAGATCCGCCGGGTGTTGCTGGATGAACATGGGCTGGATGAGCAGTTCGTCAAAGCGGTGGGTTACTGGCGGTTGGATGACAGCGACGATGAGTGATCTTTAGGGCCCCTTCGCGAGCAAGCCCGCTCCCACATTCGATCGCATTTCTTCTGAAAGAACTCGGTCAAATGTGGGAGCGGGCTTGCTCGCGAAGGCGATGTCAAAACCACTAAAAGTCCAAACCTTTGCCCCGACGCCCACGCAATTTATCCAACCCAATCACCGCCAACGCAATCACCACAAACCCCGCCAACAATCCCGCTGCATTGAAAAACACCTGTGGATAACCCAGCTTCTCCACATCAATGAACGGATACGGATAAGTCGCCAATACGTTCCCGCGCAGCAGCGAATACGCGAAGTACACGACCGGGTAAATGACCCACAACGCGATGTGCTTTAACCGCAGCGTGCCCTTGGGCACACAGCACCACCAATAGATCAAAAACAGCAGCGGCATGACGTCATGCATCAGCTCATCGGCCAGCCATTGCCAGCCTTCGGGGTGCCACAAATGACGCAACAACACGCTGTACGCCAGGCCGACCACGGCGATGCTGACGGCAACGCCACTGCTGACCCACGGCTGCAAAAACCAGCGTCGCGCCGCCGATTCACGGGACGTCAGTTCACACGTCAGCACGGTCGCCACCAAGGTATTGCTGAGCACGGTGAAGTAGCTGAAGAAGCTCATCAGCCCGCCCATCAGACTGGCGGCCAGCGTCCAGCGTGAGTAGAAAATCAGGTACAGCTGAATGCTCAAACCGGCCCAGCCGAGCACCGTCGCCACGGCCACAAAACGACGCCTCGTGGCAGCACCTGGCGCCGATTGGGTGAGCATGTTCAGAGCGGACGCTTGGTGCGCATCAACTTCACGTACAAGCGTTCGACCTTCTCCCGCGCCCAGGGGGTTTTGCGCAGGAAAGTCAGGCTCGACTTGATGCTCGGGTCACTCTTGAAGCAGCGGATGTCGATGCGCTCGGCCAGCCCGGACCATTCGTAGTGTTCAACCAGGGCGTTGAGGATTTGCTCCAGCGTCACGCCGTGCAGCGGGTTGTTGTTCTGTTCGGTCATGCCGGGCCTTTGAGCGAAGTAGGGATTGGAAGCCGCGCACCTTAGCCGAGGGGCTGTTCGGGTGGAAGGGCTCTGAGCGCTATCTTTTAAATGTAGGTGAATCCGTAAAACCTGTAGGAGCGAGCTCGCTCGCGATGGACGCCAATGAAAACGCGTGCCGTCTGGATGAACGCGGTGTTATGACGTTCTTCGCGAGCGAGCTCGCTCCTACAGGGATGACTGTTACGGAATCCGAAAGGCTGCATGTCAGGAAAAGCCCTTTCTCTATTTGTAACAGGACATTATCCTTACGCCCGCCAAGCTGAAACGCTTCCGCTACCTGCTTCACTCCAGTTCATCCCCCAGAAAAAGATCAAGAATTTCTTCTCTATGCCTTATTTTCAAACTTCGCGAGATAGCGCTGTCTTGCCAGCTATTGCCAGCCGAAAAGCCCTGAACCTGATCGGTGGATTAACCACCTTGGGTTTCGTCACCTGTGTTCAGGCAGCTCCGGCGTTCGATAGCGAGTCGCCGTGGATGCTCGGCGACTGGAACGGCAAGCGCACCGAACTCTCGGAAAAAGGCTACGACTTCAAAGTCGATTACACCGGTGAAATGGGCAGCAACCTGCACGGCGGCTACGACCACGATCGCACTGCCCGCTACAGCGACCAGTTTGGCCTCGGCACGCACCTGGATTTGCAGAAAATCCTCGGTTGGGACGACGCCGAATTTCAGCTGACCATTACCGAGCGCAATGGCAACAACATCAGCAATGACCGGATCAACGATCCACGCGTTGGCGGCTTCACCTCGGCCCAGGAAGTCTGGGGTCGCGGGCAGACCTGGCGCCTGACGCAGATGTGGTATCAGCAGAAATTCTTCGACCGGAAACTCGACATCAAGGTCGGCCGTTTCGGCGAAGGCGAGGACTTCAACAGCTTCCCCTGCGACTTCCAGAACCTGGCGTTCTGCGGCTCCCAGGTCGGCAACTGGGTCGGCGGCATCTGGTACAACTGGCCGGTTAGCCAGTGGGCGCTGCGGGTCAAATATCACCTGACGCCAGAGTTGTATGCGCAAGTCGGCGCGTATGAGCAGAACCCGTCGAACCTCGATCGTGGCAATGGCTTCAAACTCAGCGGCAGCGGCACCGAGGGCGCGATCCTGCCGGTGGAACTGGTCTGGACGCCGAAACTCAACGGCCTGCCGGGCGAATACCGCGCCGGTTATTACTACAGCAGCGCCAACGCCACCGACGCCTATAAAGACAGCAACGGCCAGCCCGCCGCCCTGAGTGGCGAGGCGTACCGCAGCGCGTCGAGCAAGCACGGCGTTTGGCTCGGCATTCAGCAGCAAATCACTAGCCGCGCCAGCGATAACTCCCGTGGCTTGAGTGTGTTTGCCAACGGCACGATGCACGACAAGAAGACCAACGCCATCGACAACTATGTCCAGGCCGGGGTCGTCTGCAAAGGCCTGTTCGATGCCCGCGCCAAAGATGACATCGGCTTCGCCTTGGCCCGCGTCCACGTCAACCCGGCCTACCGCAAAAATGCCGAGGCGACCAATCAGGCCCGCGCCGTTTTCGACTATGACGACCCGTCGTTCCTGCCCCCGCAGGACACCGAATACAGCGCTGAACTCTATTACGGCGTGCACGTCACGAACTGGCTGACCGTGCGCCCGAACCTGCAATACATCCGCCACCCCGGTGGCGTGGACCAGGTCGATGACGCACTGATCGGCGGCATCAAGCTCCAGTCGTCGTTCTAACCAACAAACCAACCCTGTAGGAGCGAGCTTGCTCGCGATGGTCGTCAACGATGACGCGTAATTCCAGGATTAACGTGTTGTCCCGGGTTTCTTCGCGAGCAAGCTCGCTCCTACAGGGATTGCAGCGTCCATACATTTATCTGAACCATGCCCGCTCAGGATCATCATCTACAGTGAACTTGCGCGGGACTACTTGAAACGTCACGGAGAACCACACTATGAGCACTGATGGTGCTTTGAGTCGAAGCCGTCTGCTGCCGAGCCTGCTCGGCATCCTGCTTCTGCTAATGGGCCTGGCCATGCTGGCCGGGGGGATCAAGCTGAGCATGCTTGGCGGCTCGCTGTATTACCTGCTGGCCGGTATCGGCCTGGCGCTGACCGGCGTGCTGCTAATCATGGCTCGCCGCGCGGCGCTGGGCCTGTACGCACTGGTGCTGTTCGCCAGTACCGTGTGGGCCTTGTGGGAAGTCGGCCTCGACTGGTGGCAACTGGTGCCGCGTCTGGCGCTGCTGTTTGCGCTGGGCCTCGTCATGTTGCTGCCGTGGTTCCGTCGTCCGCTGTTGCTGAACGGCGCGGCCCCGATGGGCACCGGCGCGCTGAGCGTGGCCGTGGTGCTCGCTGGCGTTGCGGCATTGGCCAGCCAGTTCACCAACCCCGGTGAAATCAAGGGCCAACTGGACCGCGACAGTGTCCCGGGCATGACCAACACCGCCCCGGCCATGCCCGACGGTGACTGGAACTCCTACGGCCGCAGCGCCCATGGCGATCGTTATTCGCCACTGGCGCAGATCACGCCACAGAACGTGAACAAACTGGTGCCGGCCTGGACCTTCCGCACCGGCGACCTGCCAGGGCCGAACGACCCGGGCGAAACCACCGCAGAAAACACCCCGCTGAAAGTCAACGGCATGCTCTACGTCTGCACGCCGCACAGCCAGGTGATCGCTCTGGACCCGGACACCGGCAAGGAAATCTGGCGTTTCGATCCGAAGCTCTCCACGCAAAACGCGGCGAACTTCAAGGGTTGGGCGCACATGACCTGCCGTGGCGTGTCGTATCACGATGACGCCGCCTATGCCTCCGAGCAGAGCCCGACCGGCAGCGCCAGCGCGCCCGTCACCAGCGCCTGCCCACGCCGGATCTTCCTGCCCACCGCCGACACCCGTCTGATCGCCTTGAACGCCGACACCGGCAAAATGTGCGAAGACTTCGGCAACGGCGGCCAGGTCGACCTGAGCGCCAACATCGGCGGCTTCACCGCCGGCGGTTACTACTCCACCTCGCCACCGGCAGTCACCAAGGACCTGGTGGTGATTGGCGGCCACGTTACCGATAACGTTTCCACCGACGAGCCAAGCGGCGTGATCCGCGCGTTCGACGTGCACACCGGCAAACTGGTGTGGAACTGGGACAGTGGCAACCCGGACGACACCACGCCGATTGCCGAGGGCAAGACGTACACCCGCAACTCGCCGAACATGTGGTCCATGTTCGCCGTCGACGAAAAACTCGGCATGCTCTACCTGCCGATGGGCAACCAGACCCCGGACCAGTTCGGTGGCGCACGCACCCCTGAATCGGAACTGCACGCCGCGGGCCTGACCGCCCTCGACATCGGCACCGGCAAAGTGCGCTGGCACTTCCAGTTCACCCACCACGACCTGTGGGACATGGACGTCGGTGGCCAGCCCACCCTGATGGACCTGAAAACCGCTGACGGCGTGAAGCCAGCGCTACTCGCGTCCACCAAGCAAGGCAGCATCTACGTGCTGGACCGCAGCACTGGCCAGGCGATCGTGCCGATCAATGAAGTGCCGGTGCCACAAGGCGCGGTCGAAGGTGATCACACCTCGCCAACCCAACCGAAATCCGACCTCAACCTAATGCCGCCGCCGTTGCAAGAACGCGACATGTGGGGCGTGACGCCGTTCGACCAACTGATCTGCCGGATCGACTTCAAATCCATGCGCTACGACGGCCCGTTCACCCCGCCGTCGCTGCAAGGTTCGATCGTTTATCCAGGCAACTTCGGCGTGTTCGACTGGGGCGGCATCTCGGTTGACCCGGTGCGTCAGATCGCGTTCGTGAACCCGAGCTACATGGCGTTCAAATCGAAACTGATCCCGGCCACCGAAATCGCCGCCCAAGGCCCGCGCAAAAGCGAAACCGAAGGCGTGCAACCGAACAAAGGCGCGCCCTACGGCGTCGTCCTCGAAGCGCTGTTGTCGCCAATGGGCCTGCCGTGCCAAGCGCCGGCGTGGGGCTACGTGGCGGCAATCGACCTGACCACCGCCAAAACCCTGTGGAAACACAAAAACGGCACTGTGCGCGACAGCTCACCGGTCCCGATCCCGCTGAGCATGGGCGTGCCAAGCCTGGGCGGAACCTTCACCACCGCCGGTGGCGTCGGCTTCCTCAGCGGCACCCTCGACCAGTACCTGCGCGCCTATGACGTGAAAAACGGCAAGCAACTGTGGGAAGGCCGCCTGCCAGCAGGCGCGCAAACCACACCGATGACTTATACCGGCAAGGACGGCAAGCAATACGTGCTGGTCGTTGCGGGTGGTCATGGGTCGCTGGGCACCAAACAGGGTGACTACGTGATCGCGTACAAACTGTCTGAGTAAGTTTTAGCGGCGGTAAAACGGAAGGCGACTCCTGCGAGGGGGTCGCCTTTTTTTGTGGTTTTTTGCTACACCGCCGAACAAATGTGGGAGCGGGCTTGCTCGCGAAGGCGGTGTGTCAGGCGACAGTTTTTTTGAGGGTGTACATATCCATTCCTGCGGTTACGGCCGCTGGCGGTTTCGCTTTTACAGCGACTCACTTTTCCAGACGCCGGAATGCCGGCCCAGCGAAAAGTAAGCAAAAGGCTTTGCCCCTCCATTCGGTGCCTCGCTAAGGCTCGGCATGCCGTAACGAAGGCATTGCTCCGGGGGCCCGCCGCCATCGGCCATCCATGGCCGGGGGCGGCTAACCCGGCATCCATGCCGGGTTGCCCCCTGCGCAACGCCTGCG
>NZ_JBIVBY010000023.1:78905-114535 GCF_044746405.1 Pseudomonas sp. NPDC086251 | reverse complement strand
CGTTGATAGGTTGGGTGTGTAAGCGCTGTGAGGCGTTGAGCTAACCAATACTAATTGCCCGTGAGGCTTGACCATATAACACCCAAGCAATTTGAGTCGAAAGGCCAGATTGCGGTGTGTGAAGACGAAACGAACCGAAAGTTCGATCTCACAAAACACCGAAACCTATCACCTACCCAATTTGCTGAAGCGCGGCCCGCTGGCCACGACTCGGTACCCGAATTTCTTGACGACCATAGAGCATTGGAACCACCTGATCCCATCCCGAACTCAGCAGTGAAACGATGCATCGCCGATGGTAGTGTGGGGTTTCCCCATGTGAGAGTAGGTCATCGTCAAGATTAAATTCCGAAACCCCTATCTGCGAATGCAGGTAGGGGTTTTGTTTTGCCCGCAGGAAAAGCGTGATCGAACCCCAGCACAAATTTGCACAGTTATTTTCGATCCGTGACACTAGAATAGGTCCAACTTTTTCGGAGCCAGAGCCTTTATGCCAGATCCGGTTGACGCCCCAGGGCTGTCAGAATTACCGCTGGACGACTTGGTGGCGTGTCATGAGTGCGATTTGCTGATGCGCAAACCCGAACTCGCCCATGGCGAGAAAGCGCTGTGCCCGCGCTGCGGCTACGAGCTCTACGCCCATCGACACAACGTCGTGCAGCGCAGTCTCGCCTTGGTCATCGCCGCTCTGTTGTTGTACATCCCGGCGAACTTTTTACCCATCATGCAGCTCCATCTACTCGGGCAGTCGTCGCACGATACGGTCTGGAGCGGGGTTGTCGGGCTGTTCGATACCGGTATGCAGGGCGTCGCCGTCGTGGTGTTTCTCTGCAGTATGGGAATCCCGCTGCTCAAGCTGCTTTGCCAATTGGTCGTGCTATTGAGCATTCGCTTCGACGTCGGGCGCAGCTACGGCTTGTTGCTCTACCGCATTTACCACCACCTTCGGGATTGGGGGATGCTCGAGGTCTACCTTATGGGCGTGCTGGTGGCGATTGTAAAACTGGCAGATATGGCGGCCATTACCGTAGGTCTGGGACTGGCATGCTTTATCGGTTTGTTGTTGGTCCAGGTCTGGTTGGAGGTCGTGATGTCGCCTCATCAGATCTGGCAGGCTTTATCAGGAGAGGATGCCCATGCGGGCGATTGATGCGGGCATTCTGATTTGCGCCGAATGCCATGAATTGAACAAGCAGGAAGCTGACACCGATGAGCAGGTCTGTACCCGTTGTGGTGCACTGGTTCACGCCCGTCGCCCAAACAGTGTGACGCGTACCTGGGCGCTGCTGGTGACTGCAGCTGTCCTCTACATCCCGGCCAACGTGCTGCCGATCATGACTGTCAGCTCACTGGGGCAGGGCGATCCGAGCACCATCATGTCCGGTGTGATCCAGTTGGTTCAGCACGGCATGATTCCGATTGCCGCGGTGGTTTTCATCGCCAGTATCCTGGTGCCCACGTTCAAACTGGTGGGCATCGGGTTGCTGCTGTTTTCCGTGCAGCGCCGCCAGCCACTCTCGGCTCGCCAACGCATCTGGATGTACCGCTTTATTGAGTTCATCGGCCGCTGGTCGATGCTCGATATCTTTGTGATCGCCATCCTGGTGGCGGTCGTGAATTTTGGACGGCTTGCCAGCGTCGAAGCCAATCTTGGCGCCATCGCATTCGCCAGCGTGGTGATTTTGACGATGCTTGCCGCAGTAACTTTCGATCCCCGACTGATTTGGGATAACACGGAGTCGGACGACGACCATGACTGATTTGCCTACAGCGAAAACCCGACCGGCCTCGAACTGGTCTGCCATCTGGGTATTGCCCCTGATTGCCTTGATTATCGGCGGATGGCTCGGCTGGCGTGCCTACAACGAGACCGGTATCGAGATTCAGGTGCGCTTTGAAAGCGGTGAAGGCATTCAGGCCAACAAGACCGAAGTCGTCTACAAAGGCATGTCGGTCGGTAAGGTGAAAACCCTCAAGCTCGACGACGAAGGCGCCTCCAAAGGGGTGATCGCTACCGTCGAGATGAACAAGGACGTGGAGCCTTATCTGCGGACCAGTACACGCTTCTGGCTGGTCAAGCCGAGCGTGACCCTGGCCGGTATCACTGGCCTGGAGACGCTGGTCTCGGGTAATTACGTGGCGATCAGCCCCGGTGAAGGCGAGCCGACGCGCAAGTTCAAGGCCCTGGCCGAAGAACCGCCACTGTCGGACGCCCAGCCCGGTCTGCACTTGACCATCAAGGCTGACCGCCTCGGCTCGCTGAACCGTGGCAGTCCGGTGTTCTACAAGCAGATCAAGGTCGGCCAGATCAAAAGCTATTTGCTGTCCGAAGACCAAAGCACGGTTGAACTCAAAGTCTTCATCGAGCCCACTTACGCCAAACTGGTGCGCAAACACACGCGTTTCTGGAACGCCAGCGGCATCAGCATCGACGCCAACCTGTCGGGTGTAAAAGTGCGCAGCGAATCCCTTGCGAGCATCGTCGCAGGCGGTATTGCGTTCGCCACACCGGAAAACCGCAAGGACAGTCCGCCCACCGATCCGAGCCTGCCGTTTCGTCTCTACGAAGATTTCGATGCGGCCGCCGCCGGTATTCGGGTCAAGGTCAAACTCAGCGACTTCGAAGGTTTGCAGGCTGGCCGCACACCGGTGATGTACAAAGGCATCCAGGTCGGTAATCTCAAAGCACTGAAGATCGATCCGGATTTATCCGCTGCCACTGCAGAGCTGACCCTTGATCCGCTGGCCGAGGATTACCTGGTCGAAGGGACGCAGTTCTGGGTCGTCAAACCGTCGATTTCCCTCGCGGGGATCACCGGTCTGGAAGCCTTGGTTAAAGGTAACTACATCGCCGTTCGCCCTGGTGACAAAGGCGCGGCGCCGCAACGCGAGTTCGTGGCCCGGCCCAAGGCGCCGCCGCTGGATCTGCGTTCGCCTGGATTGCACCTGGTGTTGTTCACCGAGAACCTTGGTTCGCTGGAAGTCGGCAGCCCGATTCTCTACAAGCAGGTCAAGGTCGGTTCGGTCCAGAGCTATCAATTCTCCCGGACCAAGAAGCAGCTAGTGATCGGTGTTCACATCGAGAAAGAATACGAAGGCCTGGTCAACGCCTCGACACGGTTCTGGAATGCCAGCGGTATCACGCTGACAGGTGGGCTGACCGGCGGAATCCAGGTCAAAAGTGAATCGCTGCAAAGCCTGATGGCCGGCGGTATTGCCTTCGAAACCCCGGAAGCCAAGGCGCCGTTGCAGAAGCGCATTCCGCGTTTCCGTCTGTTCGCCAGTCACGATGACGCGACGCAAAAAGGCGCGGTGGTGACGATCAAGGTTGATCGCGCCGATGGTCTGCGCAGCGGTACGCCGATTCGATTCAAAGGCCTGGATGTCGGCAAGATTGAAGATGTCGATCTGAGTGACGATCTGCAATCGGTACTGTTGACTGCACGCATCACCGAAGTGCCAGAGCGTATTGCGCGGGTGGGCAGTCAGTTCTGGATCGTCAAGCCTGAACTGGGCCTGATCAAAACCTCGAACCTCGAAACGTTGGTCACCGGGCAATACATCGAAGTGCAACCGGCGGCGAAAAACCTCGGACCACAGAAGAACTTCGTGGCCCTGGCCAATCCGCCAGAGACCGCGAAGTCTGAAGCCGGTTTGAGCCTGGTGCTGAGTGCCGCTCGTCGTGGTTCGTTGAAAACCGGCGTACCGGTGACGTATCGCGAAGTCACCGTGGGCAAGGTGACAGGCTACGAACTGGGACAGACAGCGGATCGTGTGTTGGTGCACATTCTGATCGAGCCGAAGTACGCGGCATTGGTACGCAGCGGCACCCGGTTCTGGAACACCAGTGGTTTTGGTTTCGACTATGGTTTGTTCAAAGGCGCGACGATGCGGACCGAGTCGCTGGAGACGTTGATCCAGGGTGGTATTGCGTTCGCCACGCCGGATGGAGACCGTATGGGCAGCCCGGCGCGGGCTGAGCAGACATTCCCGTTGTTCGACAAGTTCGAAGATGAATGGCTGACCTGGGCGCCGAAGATCGCCATCGGCAAATAGTTTTTTGCGACTGTGATGACGCCTTCGCGAGCAAGCCCGCTCCCACTTTTGACCGAGTTGTCTGAACCAAAACGGTCAAAAATGTGGGAGCGGGCTTGCTCGCGAAGAGGCCCTGAACAACGCTGAAAGACTTGCCCACAAAAAAAGGCCGCGATCCATTGGATCGCGGCCTTTTTCGTTTCTAACGGTTCAACTCAAACCGCATCCAGCTCCGGCTCATCCGCCTGCGCCACAACGGTTGCTTTCACTTCATCGTGACGACGAATGTACTTCCAGTCCGCCTCATCGATGTAGATCCCGTTCGGTCCGCTGCCACCTTCCAGGTCAATCGCCACACTGGCGCAAACCTGCGGCTTCACACTCGCCAGGATGGGCACGAAGCCCAGTTGCAGACTGGTTTCCAGCAGCGCGGCCTGGTTCTTCTCATCGATGTCCGCCGCTTCGTCGAGGTAGTACGGCAGGCGCACGCGACCGGCCTGGTCGCGGTCCATCAAGTGCAACAACAAGTACATGTTGGTCAGCGCCTTGATGGTCATGGTGGTGCCGTTGGACGCCGCGCCATCGATGTCGGTGTGGATCACCGGCTGGCCGTTGACCTTGGTGATCTCGAACGCCAGTTCAAACAAGTCCTTGAGACCGAGCTGGTTGTGGTTCGCCGCCACCAGCCGCGCCAGGTATTCCTTGGCTTCTTCGTTCTTGTTGTCCTGATCGGCGCTTTGGCTCAGGTCGAAGACGGAGAGGGTTTCACCTTCTTCGTACTGGCCGGCGCTGTGGATGATCTGGTCAATGTGCTTGAGCGCTTCCTTGTTCGGCGCGAGCACGATGCGGAAGCTCTGCAGGTTGGAGACCTGACGCTTGTTGATCTCGCGGTTGAACAACGCGAGTTGGTGTTCAAGGCTGTCGTAGTCGCTGCGAATGTTGCGCAGGGTCCGGGCGATGTCGGTGACCGCCGCACGACGCGCCTTGCCGAGGGTCAGGGCTTCGTCGGTGCGGTGCGCGTAGGCGTTGATCAGCAGTTGCAGGCGGCGCTCCATATCGTCTTCGCTGTCGAACTTGGCCACACCCTTGAGGCGCACCTGAGCGTACAGCGCTTCGATCTGACCGTCGCTGCGTTGCAAACCCTGCCAGCTGTCCTGATAGTCATTGAGCAGTGGCAGCAGGTTGTCCATGGAATCGTCGATCGGGTCCATGAACGGCGTGCCGAACGGCAAGTCTGCCGGCAACAGCTGACGGCGGCGCAGGGCATCGTCGAGGGTGCGTTGCTTGGCTTCCATGTCGCCGATCTGGCGGCCGACCAGTTGCAGCTTGGCCGACAGTTGCTGAACGCGCTCGGTGAAGGCGTCGCTGGAGCGCTTCAATTCGTCCTGCGCCGCCTCCAGTTGTCCAAGCTGTTCCAGCTTGTCGCCTTCCTCGGCGCTCAGGGTTTGCGCGCGACGGAAGTCTTCCAGGGCTTTCTGTGCGTCCAGTACTTGCTGGTACAGCGCTTCGGTCTGGGTTTTGCTCGCGGCGCGGTCGGCGGCGACGGCCGCTTGAGTTTTCAGTTGCTTGAGTTCTTTCTCCAGACGCTCTTTCTGATCGCGCAAGGCCGCGCGGTCAGCCAGGGCTTGCAGCGCTGGTGGCTCGATGTGCGACAGGTCGATGGACAAGCCCGGCACTTCGAAACGCTCGCCTTTGAAGCCGTCGAGGATCAGCTCCATGGATTTGACCCACTGACCGTCTTCATCCAGCGCAATACCGTGCTCGCCCAGCGGCAGGCTGAACAGTGCGCTGTTGAACAAACGCATCAGGCGTTCGACGTCCTGCTGCGAGAACTCTTCACGCAAGCGCGCGTAGCTGTTGTTGTCGGCGTGATCGAGTTGCTGCTTCACCGACTTCAGACGTTTTTCCAGATCGCGCAGACGTTCTTCCAGGTCTTCGGCGCTGAACTGCCGCGACTGGGCCAGCGCACCGGCCAATTCGTCGTGCGCATCCTTGGCGGCGAGCAGTTGCTGCTCAAGGACTTTGACGTCAGTGATCAGGGCGAAGCGATGCTTGAGCACCGACAGTTCGCCGAGCCAGCGCTGGATGCCGGAAATTTCCCGCTCCAGGCGCATCAGCTCCTGAGTGCCGCCGCGCTGATCGTTTTGCAGCGCGTCCTGCTCGTTGCGGTAATGCTCGGCCTGGATCGTCAGCTCTTCCTTGCGCGCACTGGCGTAGTCGGACCAGGTGCCGAGCAAGGAATCGAGCAGCGGCGAGATCCGGTGCAATTTGCCGCGCAGGATATTGCGCTGGGTCACGCCTGCCGCGAGCGCTTCGACCAAGGGGCCGGCGGTGACCAGCGAGTTGTAGTCCTGCTCCATGCGTCGTACATCGCGGAACGCTTCTTCGCACGCGGCGATGTAATCGACACTGCCGGAACGCAGGCTGTGTTCGAAGGCATCGAGGAACAGCTGCTTGAGCTTGGCCGCAGTGATTTCGCGCATGTGCAGCAAGTTGATGAACAGTGCGCGGAAGGTTTTCAGGCTCTGCTCGCTGGTGGAGCGCAGCGGGATCAGCGTCAGGTCCAGCGGAATCGAGGTGTGACCGCCAACCAGCAAACGACGCAGTTCATCCGGCTTGAGTTCGTAGGCTTTCAGGCCTTCGCGCTCAAGGTTGGTGAACAGTTCTTTCTGACGCAGGCAGGTGTCGTTTTTCTGGTAATGCGCCAGGTCCAGTTTGCCGGCGTAGGCAAAGAACTGGTGACCGAAACCGCCGCCCGGGCCGCGACCGACCACGCCGATCACATGCGGGCCGTGGGGCAGCGAGACTTCGACCAGAATGTAACTGGTGTCCGAGGCGAAGTAGAAACGCCGGGATTGCTCGAGGCTGTACTTGCCGAAACTCATGTCCGACATGCGCGCCAGAATCGGGAACTGCAAGGCGTTGATCGAGGCAGATTTACCGAGGTTGTTCGCGCCGTAAACCGACAAGGGTTCTTCCAGCGGGAACAGGCCGAGGCTGTAACCGGCGGTGTTCAAAAGGGCGAAGCGGCGAATGCCGTAGCGTTCCTTGCTCATGCGTCGGTCTCCTGTTCTTCGGCAATGGCGCGGGCCATGGCGTCTTCTTCGCTTTCTTCAGCGAAGTCGCTCAGATCGAGCGGGTCATCGGTTTCCAGCAGCTTTTCGTCGCTGTCGTCATCGATCAACACCGGCACCGGCAATGGCAGCACGCTGTGCAGGCTCGCCGCCAGGTCACGGTCCTGTTGGACCGACAGGCAGACATCGAGGAAGCGGTGCATCGGCGGCAGGAAACGGTAGATGCCGTTTTCTTCGCCGGCGAAGCCGAGCTGAGTCATGCGGCGCATGATTTTTTCTTCGAGCTCTTCGACGGTCTGCACTTCGGCCTGGATGAACAGGTCGCGGTACTTTTCCAGCAGCGACGGCAATTCATCGCGGCCGAGGCTACCGCCGTCGAGCACGGCGACCGGGTCGCGGCCCTGGTCGGCCAGGTGCTCGACGAGGATGAAGGTGAACAGCGCCAGACGTTGCGCAGTCTTGTTCACCGCCGCCGCAGCGAGGTCCGGTACAAAGTAGTAGAAACCACGGGTGTCGCAGACCAGTTCAAAGCCCAGGGCCCTGAACAGCGTGCGGTATTGATCCTGGAAGTTCGACAGTTGCGCGTACAACTCAGGGTCGCGGCGGCTGACGTGGTAGCCCTTGAACAGCTCGCGAAAGATCGGCGCCAGTTGGGACAGTTCGGATAGATCAAGATGCATGTGGGGTGCTCGCAGAATCCTCGGCAGCGGTGTCGCCGGCCGAGAGCAGGGCGAAGGAGCGCAGGCTGACCTGGTGCTCGTGAGTGTGGTAATCGCGGCGTTCGAGACGCTCGCGTTTGAAGCGTTTTTCCCGCGACAGGCGCGAGAACCAATAAAGCAATTCGTCGGTAGCGCCGTCCGGCTCCTGCTCCAGCAGCCAGGTCATCAAGTCCGGCATCGGCAGGGCGTCTTCGCAGCGTTCGAGCATTTCCCGAACCGTGCGTGGCGCGCGTGGCGCTTCGCCTTTCTGTGTCTTGTGGGCCTTGGGGAAACGCGCCGGTTTCGGTTCGAACCGGGCGAGGGCGTACACGTAGGCTTCGACCTGACTGGCGCTGCCGAGAAAGGTGCTTTGCGGGCGGGTGAACATCGGCATCGCCGCTTGCGGCACGGCATCGATGCCTTTACGGCGGATGGCCGACAGCGCCAGCGCCGCGCCACGGGTCACGGCGTTATGGCGACGCGCCTCTTCACGCAGCGGCAGCAGCAGTTCGCGAGCGTGGCGCAAGGTCAGTTGGGCGCTGGTTTGCATTTCGAGGATGCGCGCGTGGGTGCGCAGCAGCATGTCGTCGTCGACCAGATGGCCGAGGCGCTGCTGTTCGGTGAGCATCTTCAGCAGGACGTTCTCGACCTTGCGCACGCCTTGTTCGAAGGCGCCGTCGGCGTTCACCAACTGGATCATTGGCTCGACATATTCGTCCCAGGTCGCCAGCACTTCAGCGTAACGCTGACGCAGCGGGATCTGCCGGTCGCTGGTCTTGGCGCGCTCGGCGACGGCCACCAGGGCCTGTTCGTCGTTGGCGAGTTTCTTCAGAACATCGCGTACGCGCATGTCCAGCAGGCGCAATTGGCGCGCCAGGTCGTGGCCATCGCGAATGTCGAAGGCGTCCTGGATGTAACCGGCCAGGCGTTCGAGGTGGCGCAAATAGGCTTCGATTTCCAGGCACAGGCCCAGCCGGTGCTCACGGCGCAGGTAAGCGAGGAAGTCGTGAATCTGCGCATTGAGCTCGAAACGGTTCGGGCTTTTCGCCACGGGGACCAGAATGTCGAGGCGGATCCACACGTCCAGCAGGCTGGTGATGTCCTGCGGCGTACTGTCGAGTTGCTGGGCGGCCAACTGTGAACGCAGTTCGTTGAGGCTCAAGGTGCCTTGGTCGAA
The DNA here is from genome assembly GCF_044746405.1 of Pseudomonas sp. NPDC086251. Taxonomy (NCBI): domain Bacteria; kingdom Pseudomonadati; phylum Pseudomonadota; class Gammaproteobacteria; order Pseudomonadales; family Pseudomonadaceae; genus Pseudomonas; species Pseudomonas sp. NPDC086251. The sequence goes on along the minus strand of NZ_JBIVBY010000023.1, from coordinate 105,551 downwards.
GTGCTCGCACAGTGGCTCCAGAAGTGCCCAGTGTTCAGCGAGGGCGCGCAAGACGCGCTTGGGTTCGATCATCGGGATGGCCGGCTGGTTGGCGATTAAAAGCCGCGATTGTACTGCATCGCAGGCGTGTCGATTCACTCTCGGGACGGGCTGTCGGCATTTTTGATCGGTGGCAAGACTATCGGTGAAGTCTATCGATCAACAGCGCGGGCGATCTTGAGCGAAGGGCGGTAGAATCAGCGCACTTTAGTTATCCACAAGTGGCCGACCTTTGCTTATCGAGTCTCGTCGTCGCGCTTATTTGACCGCCATGCAGGTGGTCAACTGGCTGCCGCGCACCGAATTGCCCTTCGCCGCGCCCTCGCGTCCCGAGCTGCTCATGCTGCCCGAGCCGTTGGTCGTCGCCCCGGTGGCGCCGGCGCCAGTGGCCGAAGCGCCCGTTGAGCCGGTGATCAAACCGGCCGAACGGGTGAAGATCGAGGTGCCGCGGCCATCGTTGGCCAGCACGCGCACCAACGCCAAGGTCGAAGAAGAGGCTGCGCCGGTGGTGGCCAAGGCGACCGTTGTGCCGCCACCGCGCTTTGCCCTGCAATTGCTGCGGGCCGGGCGCTGCCTGCTGCTGGTGGAGTTACCCACAGGCGAACCGTTCCAGACCCGCGACCCCGCTTATATGTTGCTCAAGGACATGCTGCGCGCCGCCGGGCTGCCGGACAGCCCGCAGATTGTCGGCGAGCCGGTGCGTTGGCCGCTGTTGGTCCGCGGCACCATGGATCAAGGCCCGGAAGCCGCTCGCGACTTCGTGCAAGGTTTTCTCTCGGCCCGACTGGAAGACGCTCCGTGCGTGTGCCTGTGGCTGATTGGCCTGCCAGCGGTGCGTTTTGCCGGTGAGGCGAACGCCGAATCCTTCAACCGTGAACTCCAGGTCGAAGGCCTGGGCTCGGTCTGGGCCCTGCCGGGCCTGGAATTATTAATGGAAGAGCCACAGCGTAAGGCTGATGTCTGGCAAGCCATGCGTCGGCTGATGGCGCGTTGGAAAGAATCGAATGAGTGACGCTGTATCTTTTCGCCCGATGACTGAGGCGGACCTGGACGCTGTACTGAAAATCGAATACGCGGCCTACAGCCACCCGTGGACCCGCGGGATTTTCCTCGATGGCCTGGGCAAGTATCAGATCTGGCTGATGTTCGAAGGGCAACAGCAGGTCGGCCACGGTGTGGTGCAGATCATTCTCGATGAGGCGCACCTGCTGAACATCACCGTCAAACCGGAAAACCAGGGCCGTGGCCTGGGTTTGACGCTGCTTGAGCATTTGATGTCCCGGGCGTATGACGCCAAGGCGCGAGAGTGTTTCCTGGAAGTGCGCGACAGCAACCGTGGCGCGTTCAAGTTGTATGAGCGCTACGGGTTCAACGAGATTGGCCGGCGTCGGGATTACTACCCGGCGGTGGGTGGGCGGGAAGATGCGGTGGTGATGGCCTGTACGTTGGTGGATTGAACCTTTTAAAAGCTTCGCGGGCGAGCCTCGCTCCTACAGGGTTTTGGCGTCCACAGATGTTGTGTTCGGCGAAAAACCCGTAGGAGCGAGGCTTGCCCGCGAAGGCGTCCTCACTGACGGCAACAATCAACGATTACCGTCCATCGGATCCCGCCGCGCCATCTCCTCTTCATCCAGCCCATTGCCGCCGCCGATATCGTCTTCATCGACAATGCTCAGGTCCCAATCGGCCTGCCCACCTTCACCTGTCTCATGGGCGTCCCGCGCGCCGTCTTCATGAATCAGGGTTTCCGGGCTCATGTCATCGTCGGTAGACTCATGGTCATCGGTCGAGCCCCCGGTCATGCCGGCTTCACGTACTCGCCCCTTGGGCATCAGCCGTTCACGCTCGGATTCGGGTAATTCGTCGCCGATTTTGGCGCTGGGTTGTTCCTCGTCGAAATCCAGCTCATGTACCGAACCCATGCGGTCTTCGTTGTCATCGATGGACTCGGGTTGCACCGCATCGAAAGGACGTCGTGAATCAGTCATGGCAATTCCTCATACTGTGGGCCTTACTAGGGTGGACCCACAGGGCCCACAAGAATTCAGCCGGCATGGAAACCGGGCCGCCGTTCAGTGCATCAGGGCATCTCGCACGTGACCCCGACGGGCGGTTGTCTGTCATAAAGCAGCGCATCATTCTCGAGGCTTCACAGCATGAACGAATTACAAGATCTGATTGATAACAACGAACGCTGGGCTGAAGCGATCAAGCAGGAAGATCCGGACTTCTTCTCCAAGCTGGCCCGCCAACAGACACCGGAATACCTGTGGATCGGCTGTTCCGATGCCCGCGTGCCGGCCAACGAGATCGTTGGCATGCTGCCGGGCGATCTGTTTGTGCACCGCAACGTGGCTAACGTGGTGTTGCACACTGACCTGAACTGCCTGTCTGTGATTCAGTACGCGGTCGACGTGCTCAAGGTCAAACACATCCTCGTCACCGGCCACTATGGCTGCGGCGGCGTACGCGCTTCGATGCAGGACCGCCAGTTGGGCCTGATCGACGGCTGGTTGCGCTCGATTCGCGATCTTTATTATGAAAAGCGCGAAGAACTGGCCGCGTTGCCCACCGAAGAAGAGCGCGTTGATCGCCTCTGCGAACTCAACGTGATCCAGCAAGTCGCCAACGTCGGGCACACCAGCATTGTGCAAAACGCCTGGCATCGCGGGCAGAAGCTGTCGATTCACGGTTGCATCTACGGCATCAAGGACGGTCGCTGGAAAAGCCTGAACGCGACCGTCAGCGGTTTTGAGCAACTGCCGCCGCAGTACCGCCTGCGTCCGGTCGAGGCGTTGTAACGCCTGTCAGCACACACTTCGCCGACGCCAGTGTTGCAAAAACAACTGGCCGTCGGCGTTTGGCGGTTCATCGTAGCCGGTGATCCAGCCACGGCAGTCATAGGCGCCGCACTGGCAGGCGAACTGCCGTCGCAGTTTGTCTTCAGTGGCAGCGTAATCCATCGTCAGCCGGTCACCTTTTTTGATGTCCTTCAGCGCCCACAACCACAGCTCGCTCATGTCGAGAAACACGTTTGGGTCACAGGCGTGACGCAGCAGCCCGCAGAAGCGCGGGTCGTAGACATGGATGCCCGGCGCCAGTTGCCGGGAATGCTGGCAGCGATAAGGCAGCAGATGCCCCGACGCACGACAGATTCGGCTGATCCGCGGGAATTCACGCAGTGCCGCAACGGCCACTGCCTTGCCCGTGGTGTTGCAGATGATTTCGAAGTCGTCCCTGGAGGGGAATCCAAGGCGAACGGGAAGCTCGGCAAAGGGATAAATGCCATCGGGTGGCTGCGTCAAAGTCCCATGCAGGTGTTGGGGTTTCATAACGATCCTTGTCGGTTTGGGTGCTGCGACTTCCGTCAGCCGACGTTCCTGTCGGCCCTGCAACACATGGGTACGCTTCAAGCCTCTCGCAAATGGAACAGCCGGTCTACTGTCATAACTGACAGGGGGAAAGTGCGCGTTCCCGCGTCAGCCATGGCTTACGCGGGAAGGTCGCGCACGTTTACAGGTGCGGTTCGAGGGTCGCAGTCACAGGCGCGGGGGCCGTGAGTTGTTTGAGCTGGGATTTGATTGGCGGCGTTGCGCACTTGGCCGCTGCCTGGTCGGGCGTCAGGTTGCGGATCGAGGTGTAGAACAACTCGCAGGTTTTTTCTTTCTGCGTCACTTGCCAGGTCTGGGTGCAGCTTTTTAGCTGAACCTGGGGGTTGGTGCCCGGTTTGCTGCCCATGCCGGCCTGCCAGCACGCGGCGCTCAAATCCTGCCCCATGACTTTCAAGCCAGCGGCATCGGCCTTGGCCTGGGCATCCTCACCGGTGTAGGTCTCCGGGTCGGCGGCGTACCAGATGTAGCTTGGGTGATTGGAGCCCAATACTGGCACGTTCACCCCTTCACTTGGACTGATCGTAGCCAGACCCAGTACGTTCACGGTCGCCCCGTATTGCTGTTTGATCCAGTTACGCACCGGTGCGCCAAAGGCGACCATCGGTAACGCGGCGCCGCTGGCGTTCTGGCTGACGTCCTTGACCATGGTGGTCTGGTAGTCCTTGAAGTATTCGTAGACGCCTTCCAGATCCTTGCCAGCGCTGGAGGGTGCGGCAATCGGTGCGATGTCGATGATGGTCTGGTAGCCAGGCGTCTGGTCTGCCGGGATGCCGTTGTCGGTCAGCAGCGTGGCCCAACGGTCCGTGGTGGCAGACCTCAGGTAATCCTGCGCCTGGGTCAACGAATAGTCCGGGGGAAAATGCAGCAGCTCAACGCTTTTGCGGTTTTCCAGCGCCATGCCCAATGGCAGGAACAGGTACCAGCTGTAGGCCCACTTGCCATCGGCATTCAACTTTCTGGCACCGGTGTAGGCCAGATCACCGGCATCGAGCAACGCCGCCAGTGGTTTTTGATAGCCCTCGGGCACGCCGGTGATTTCGGCGTACAGATGATCGTTATCGGTTTTCACCAGGACCTTCGCCGCGCTGTAGCCGTCGCGTTGCACGCTTTGGGTCAGGTAATGCTCGACCGTCTGTTCCAGCGTCCAGTTGCGAAAGCAGATCACGTCGCAGTTGTTGGGGTAGGCGAACAGGCGCGTGACGCGTTCGGTGCTGCCCAGCTTCAGGTCGACATCGGCATGGGCGGCGGCGCTCAGGGTGAGGGCGGCGAGGGTGAGTCCTGCGAGTTTGAACATGCTCAGATCCTTTTCAGCGATGGGCCCCGGGATAGGGAACAGCGTCATACTGGATCAGCAAGGGTAGACAGAGAAGTGGCATGAAACACAATTATTGTGATGAGCCAGGAACGCCAGCAATCGCCCGCCGCTCGCTTGCGGCGGACTGACGCCTGGCTGTGGCGTTACAACAGATGCAGGGCTAAATCACTTCCAGCGCGCAAGTATTCCACTTGGGCAACGACAGCGTCTTTCACGATGGCTTCGCCGGTGTCGGTAAGTTTGGCGTTCTTGGCATCGATAATTGCCAACTGCAGTAACTGCATGGCGACATCCATTGCTTTTTGAAAAGCCGTCACATTGTTATGGAGGCCGAACTCACGAACGACAGCGTCCATGCGCCTGTCGGCATCATCGCGCAGGGCTTTATATTCAACGAATGAAACCCTGCCATCCTGGTACATTTCACTAATCATTTCTTCCAGCGATTTCGATGTTAAAGGCATTTACTTTTCCGTCCTTGGTTTATGCAGTCTACTGAATAGAAGTTGTCTGCTCCGTCGAAGTCTAACGCGGTGATTTGTGCGTTGGAGATAGGACCTTACTTGGCTTTGTGTCAGGCAACACCGAACCGGTTTGTAAGACCAATCCATAGGTAGGCATTGCCCCCTGGGTAAGGGGCGATGGCATTTTCAGTCAACTCGTAAAGTGCAACGCATTGGTCAAATCCCCCATTGGCTTTTGGCCTCGGGCAATCATCGACTCATCGCGCAGTTTGATCCCGTCGAGTGTCTCCAGTTGGAAGACGCGAGTGATCAGCCGCAGGATCGAAGCCGTGTCGTAGACAGTGTGATCTACCGTGCCCTTGCGCGAAAACGGTGAAATGACCAACGCCGGGATGCGCGTCCCCGGGCCCCAGCGATCGCCTTTGGGCGGGGCCACGTGATCCCACCAGCCGCCGTTTTCATCGACCGTGATCACCACCACCATGTTTTGCCATTGCGGACTTTGCTGCAAAACCTTCAGGGCGCGGACGATATGCCGGTCGCCCGATGCCACGTCCGCGTAGCCCGCGTGCATGTTCAAGTTGCCCTGGGGTTTGTAGAACGTCACCGCGGGCAGCTTGCCGGCTTCAGCGTCCGCCAAAAATTTGTTGGTGCTCGACTCATCGCCCAAACCGCCATCGCGCAGGCGCTTGCTGCGTTCAGCCGGGTTTTCCGGCCCTTGGCGTTTGAAGTAGTTGAATGGCTGATGGTGGTACTGGAAGTTGGGGATTTTCGGAATGGCGCCCGAATCCTTGTACTCATCGATCGTGGCTTGCCAGGCGCCGCCGTACCAGGCCCAGTCGACGTTTTTCTTCGAGAGTTTGTCGCCGATATGTTCGTGCGTCTGGGGGACCAGCACGCTGGGCAAGTCGGCCTTGGCGTAGTCCGGGCGCTCAGGGTCGCGGATCCAGGTCGGCCAATACGGTGGCGCCATGGTGTTCACCGCATAGCCGTCAGGCGTCAGCAGGCTCGGGCCGAATTGCGGCGGGCCGGTCATCGCGCTGGCAGGTGACTGGGCCAAGGGCTTGAGGCGCGTGTCGGTCGGATCATCGCTCTGCAGTGTGGCGATCTGTGACTTGGCCACCGAGTTGGCGGCATCCGGGTAGAACGGCACCTGCGCACTGATCAGGTATTGATGGTTCAAGTACGAACCGCCGAAAGCGCCTTGGAAAAAGTTATCGCACAGGACGAATTCTCTGGCGACATCCCACAAGCGCAGCGAGTAGCGGGTCTGGGCGTAATGGCCGAGCGTCAGGGCGCCGGAATCGGCCCACGCCACAAAACGGTCGTTTTTGCCGCCGTTGATCTGCATCTGGTTTTGATAGAACACATGCCACAGGTCGCGCGTCACCAGGCTCAGGGGCAAGTCTTCGCCTTGCGGCCCTTTGAGGGCGAACGGGGCATTGGGCAGGTGTTCCTGAAACTGCGTACCGCTGGGATAAATCACGCCGTCGAGGGTTTGCGGACCGACCTGGTTCACGCCGCCCCATACCGGCGGCAGGCCCGACAGCACGCTGCCGTCGCGGTCGCGTTGCAAGTACTGCTCGGGCTTGATCGCGGACAGCGGGTTTTCGATGCCGGGGAAATCGGCAAACAGATTATTGAAGCTGCGGTTTTCGCCGTAAATCACCACAACGTTTTTCACCTGCTCGTGCAGGGATTTGTCCAGTTCGGTGGGCGTCAGGGGGCGTTCAACCGGTTTTCCCGGTTCATCGCCATGGGTGCCGCAAGCGCTTAAGGTCGCGCCTACACCCAATACCGCCACACCACCGAGGAATCGGCGACGGCTGGTATCAGTGGGTTGATCAGCTTCGGGGGAGGGGATGTCGCTTCCATCTTTTTCGTCGTTCATTCCGACTCCTGTCTTGTGAAGTTGTTGCAATATATTTCTGCGGGACGCTAGCAGCGCAATATGACAGAAGGGTTATAGCAACAGTTCGCAATACAACAAGCGTCGAATGTGGGAGCGGGCTTGCTCGCGAAGGCGGTGTCTCAGCCAATATTTTTATCGACTGATACATCGCCTTCGCGAGCAAGCCCGCTCCCACATTGGCAGTGTGGTGTTTTTTAGATTGGGGTTACGGCATCACCGGCGCCGTATACGTCAGCGTCGTCCCCAGCGCCCATAGCAGAAACAACACCAGCGGCGTGTGCACCAGCAGTTGCACGAACGAGAAGCCGATCAAGTCCCGTGCCTTCAACCCCAATACGCCCAGCAGCGGCAGCATGTAGAACGGGTTGATCAGGTTCGGCAGGGCTTCGGCGGCGTTGTAGATCTGTACGGCCCAGCCCAGGTGGTAATTCAGATCGGTGGCCACTTGCATCACGTACGGCGCTTCGATGATCCACTTGCCGCCGCCGGACGGGATGAAGAAACCGAGGATCGCCGAGTACACACCCATCAACAGCGCGTAGGTGTCGTGGGACGCGATTTGTACGAAAAAGGTCGAGATGTGGTGAGCCAACGTCTGGGCGTCAGTGCCTTTGACGGTGGTCATTAGCGCGGCGATCGAGCCGTACAACGGGAACTGGATCAATACGCCGGTGGTGGTTGGCACCGCACGGCTCACCGCGTCGAGGAAGCTGCGCGGGCGCCAGTGCAGCAGGGCACCGAGCATGATGAACAGGAAATTGTAGGTGTTCAGCCCGGAAATCGCGCTGATCGCCGGTTTGGTCGAGAACTCGTGGAACAGCCATCCGGCGGCCAGCAGCACCAACAGAATCGTCAGCAGCGGGCTGTGTTCCAGCCATTCGCCGGGACGGGTGCGCGGTTGCAGCGGCGGCAAGTTGAAACTCGGGTCGACGCCGCAGGCCTTGGCATCACGGGCCGTCGTCGGGCCGGGAGCGGTGGCGTAGGCAATGATCAGCGAGATCACGATCAGCGCCAGCAACATCACACCGGACTGCCAGAGAAAGATCGTTTGAGTGAACGGAATCACCCCGGTGATCGACAAGATCGACGGCGGCAGACTGGCCGGGTTGGCCTGCAATTGCGCAGCCGATGACGACAGGCCAAGGGCCCACACTGCACCGAGACCCAAATACGCCGCAGCACCCGCGGCGCGGTAGTCCATTTTCAGGTCGGTACGGCGGGCGAGAGCGCGCACCAGCAAGCCACCAAACACCAGCGACAATCCCCAGTTCAGCAGCGACGCGACCATCGAAATCAACGCCACCCACGCCACGGCGGAGCGGCCGTTTTTCGGGATCCGCGCCAGGCGGTCGATCAGCTTCACCGCCGGCGGTGAACTGGCGACCACGTAACCGCCAATCACCACGAAAGCCATCTGCATGGTGAACGGGATCAAGCTCCAAAAACCGTCACCGAAGGCCATGGCGGCATCGGTGGGTTTAGCGCCCATGACCATGGTGGCCACCGCGACAATAATCACCGCCAACGCGGCAAACACCCAGGAATCGGGGAACCAGCGTTCGGCAAAGCTCGAACAGCGCAGGGCAAAGCGGGCGGAGCGGGTATCTTCGATAACAGCGGCCACGGGAATACCTCGAATTTTTATGTTTGTTGTGGTCTTCAGGGCCGCAGAGGCCCGTCTGGACAGGTGCCAACAGTAAATCAATCGCTCCTTTTTTGTGACGAAGTTTTACCAGTCTGAGACTTTGGTCTAACGGGTTGTCCGTGGACGCGTTTGCGTAGACCATGGGCGCCTTGGTTTTTTGCCTACGCCAGAGTTCTTTTTCATGACTGCCAATACCGATTCGCGCCCGGCGCCCTTCAGCCGCTCGGACTACAAGACCCTTGGCCTTGCGGCGCTGGGTGGCGCGCTGGAAATCTACGACTTCATCATTTTCGTATTTTTCGCGCTGACCCTCAGCCAGCTGTTTTTCCCACCGGAAATGCCCGAATGGCTGCGATTGCTGCAAAGTTTCGGGATCTTCGCCACCGGTTACCTGGCGCGGCCCTTGGGCGGGATCCTGATGGCGCATTTCGCGGACAAGTTGGGGCGCAAGAAGGTTTTCAGCCTGAGCATCCTGATGATGGCGCTGCCGTGCCTGCTGATCGGCATCATGCCGACCTACGCCCAAATCGGCTATTTCGCGCCGCTGCTGCTGTTGGCCTTGCGCATCCTCCAGGGCGCGGCCGTCGGTGGTGAAGTGCCGAGCGCCTGGGTGTTCGTTGCCGAGCATGCGCCGGTCGGCCATCGCGGTTATGCCCTCGGTTTCCTGCAAGCAGGGCTGACCTTCGGCTATTTGATCGGCGCGTTGACGGCAACGTTTCTGGCGCAGGCGTTCACCCCGGCGGAGATCCTCGATTACGCCTGGCGTTACCCGTTCCTGCTGGGCGGCGTATTCGGTGTGATTGGTGTCTGGTTGCGGCGCTGGCTCAGCGAAACGCCGGTGTTCATGGCCATGCAGGCCCGTCGCGATGAGGCAGTCGAACTGCCGCTGCGCACGGTCTTGCGTGAACACCGTCTGGCCATGCTGCCGGCGATGCTCCTCACTTGTGTGCTGACCTCGGCGGTGGTGGTGTTCGTGGTCATCACCCCGACCATGATGCAGAAAACCTTCGGCATGACCGCCAGCCACACCTTTGCCTTGAGTGCCTTGGGCATCGTTTTCCTGAACATTGGTTGTGTACTCGCCGGGTTGCTGGTCGACCGTATTGGCGCCTGGCGCACCGTGATGCTCTATAGCCTGCTGCTGCCGTTGGGCATCGGCGTGCTGTATACCTGCCTGATCATCGGCGGTAGCTGGATCGGTCTGGCGTACGCGGTGGCTGGCCTGTGTTGCGGCGTGGTCGGCGCGGTGCCGTCGGTGATGGTCAGCCTGTTTCCAGCGCGGATTCGCGTCTCGGGGATTTCCTTCACCTACAACATTGCCTACGCGGCCTGGGCGAGTCTCACACCGTTGCTGTTGATTGGTCTGATGCCGTGGAGCCCATGGATCTGCGTGATTTTCAGTGCCGTGATGGGCGCGGTAGGGATCAGCAGCGTAGCGTATTTCGGCACGCGCATGCCGAGCGTCGGCAGTTGCTCGGCTGCTGGCGCGGTTTGAGTGAAGGAGGCGGCAGGCGATGTGCCACTAATTTTGTAGGACAACCCTGAAACACGCTTCAGAAAATACCCGCAAGGCCGATGGATAAGCTGCATGCCGCTTTTTATCTCTGTCCATCGGTACTTTCCCCATGTTCAACAAACGCTTGAAGCAGGAGCTGTTGGCTCTTCGCGAAGAACTTTCCAGCCTTCAGCAAGTGAAGGAAAGTCTGGAAAGCGAGATGCTGGTTTTGACGCTTGATACCGATGGGCGTGTGCAATCAATCAACCAGAATTTCCTCGGCGAGATGCTCTACAAGAGCAACGACCTGATCGGCCGGCACATCGAGGATATCGTCCCGGCCCCGGTCAAATCCGACGAATTTCACCAACGCTTCAAGGCTGCGCTGACCCGTGGCGAGCACTTTGCCGGCACCGTGCGCCTGTTGCGTGGCAATGGCCAGGAAGCCTGGCTGCGCTCGATCGTGCAGCCGGTGCGCGGCGCAAATGGCCGCATCATGCATTTCTCGATTTACTCCAGCGACCTGACCCGCACCATCGAGGCGTCCCGTGAACACGAGAACCTGATCGGTGCGCTGGTGCGCTCGACGGCGGTGATCGAGTTCGATCTGAATGGCAACGTGCTGGCGGCCAACGACCGTTTCCTCAGCGGCATGGGTTATAGCCTGGCGCAGATCAAGGGCAAACATCACCGCACTTTTTGTGAGCCTGAGGAATACAACAGCGCCGAGTATCAGAACTTCTGGCGCCGCCTGAACGCCGGTGAGTTTGTGGCCGACCGTTTCAAACGCGTCGATAACCACGGCCGCGTCGTGTGGCTGGAGGCGTCCTACAACCCCGTGACCGACGCCAACAACAAACTCTACAAAGTGGTGAAATTCGCCACGGTGATCACCGATCAGGTCAATCAGGAACGGGCGGTCGCCGAAGCGGCCAACATTGCCTACAGCACCTCGCAGCAAACCGACAGCAGTGCTCAGCGCGGTAATGCCGTGGTAACGCAGGCGGTGAACGTGATGCGTGACCTGGCCAGGCATATGCAAACCGCTGGCGAAGGCATCGAAGCCTTGAACGAGCAGTCGCTGGTGATCGGCACCATCGTCAAAACCATCAGCGGCATTGCCGAACAGACCAACCTGTTGGCGCTCAACGCCGCCATTGAAGCGGCTCGGGCCGGCGAACAGGGTCGAGGTTTTGCCGTGGTGGCGGACGAGGTGCGGCAACTGGCGTCGCGCACCAGCCAGGCGACGGACGAAATTGTCGGTGTGGTGCGTCAGAACCAGGACATGGCCCGCAACGCCGTGGCCCTGATGACCGATGGCAAACTCCAGGCTGAACAAGGCCTGGCGTTGGCGGCGGAGGCCGGCACGGTGATCGTCGAGATCCAGGACGGTGCGCAGAAAGTGGTGAACGCGGTCGGGCAGTTTGCCAATCAGTTGGCGACTTGATTCCACCCGGGCGGATATCGCTACAATCGGCGTTTTCTCCCAGGAGCAGACCGCCATGAGCCTTTCCCACCGCCGCCCGGTTCCGTTGTCCAAGGCCTATCGTCTGCTCAATCACGGCCCGACCGTGCTGGTCAGCGCCACGCATGACGGCCAGCGCAACATCATGGCCGCTGCCTGGGCCATGCCGCTGGATTTCGAACCGCCGAAAATCGCCGTGGTGCTCGACAAGTCCACCTGGACCCGGCAACTGCTGGAAGCCTCGGGCACCTTCGTACTGAACGTGCCCTGCGCCGCCCAGGCCGATATCGTCCAGACCGTTGGCTCGACCTCCGGCCTGGAATTGACTCAGGGCCAAGGCCAGGACAAGTTCCAGGTCTATGGCTTGCCAACCTTCAGCGGCGAACTGATCGATGCGCCGATGCTCGAAGGCTGCGTCGCCTGGCTGGAGTGCCGGCTGCTGCCGGAACCCTCCAACCACCAGCAATACGATCTGTTCCTGGCCGAAGTGATTGCCGCTCAGGCGGACGAACGCGTGTTCAGCGACGGCCGCTGGCACTTCGAGGGGCATGACGCGTTGCGTACTTTGCACCACGTGGCGGGCGGGCATTTCCTGAAGATTGGCGACCCGGTGGACGGCAAGTCGTTGCAGCCCTGAACCGGCTGTTTTCTACACCCAGACGTCATTCTGCGCGGTGCGCTCGCCACCTTCATTGCCGGTGTTCAGCACGCCCTTGGGCTCGATCAGCAGCAGTTTTACCTCGTGCTCGGCGAACGGTTTGTGCTCGACACCCTTTGACACCACGTACATTTCGCCCGCGTTGACCAACACGTGGCCATCGCGGAAGTCGATGCGCAACTGCCCTTCGAGGACGATGAAGGTTTCGTCGGTATCGAGGTGTTCGTGCCAGATGAAATCCCCCAGCAGCTTCACCACCTTGAACTGGTAGTCGTTCATTTCGGCGATGACCCGAGGCGTCCAGTGCGAGTCGATCCGGGCGATTTTTTCAGCGAAATTCAGGCTTTCGTAAGCTTTCATGAAGCGGTTCTCGTGGTTGATCGTCAATTCACGATAACCAGCGCATGAGCGTGCTTCTTGTACGATTGTGCGTGGCTCAGCGGCGGTGCATTTTCATCCAGCGAGCAGGCGTCAGACCGTAGGCTTTGCTGAATTGCCGGGTCATGTGGCTCTGATCGGTGAAACCGGCAATCAACGCGGCGCTGACCAGTGACTGGCCCTGAATCAGCAGCGAACGGACCAGGTCCAGGCGGCGCATGGTCAGGTATCGATACGGGCTGGTGCCGAATAACAGGCGAAAATCCCGCGACAGGCTCCAGCGATCCCGACCGCTGTGATGCGCCAGTTCGTCCAGGGTCACGGTGCGGTCCAGCGCGCTATGGATGTATTCCCGCGCGCGTTCGGCGGCCACGTAGTCGAAACTCGGGCGCGTCGCCGTCGCCCCGGAAACCGTGCTCAAGGCCTGCGCCAGATCGAACAGCGCATCCTGCTCTTCCAGTGGATCGAGGGGGCCATCCAGGCTTCGCAACAGCACGTCAGTGGCGGCGAACAACCGCGGGTCGGTCGACAGCCCGGTCTTGATGAACGGCAGCGGCTGCCCGCCGAGCATCTGCTGGATCAGCGCCGGCTGGATGTACATCATTCGGTACTGAAACCCGATCTCGGTGCCGGCCTCGCCATCGTGGACTTCGTCCGGGTGCAGCACCATGGTCCCGCCGGGCAGGCTGTGGCGCCAGCTGCCGCGATACTGAAAACTCTGCACGCCGGCCAGGGTTCGGCCGATGGCGTACGTGTCGTGGCGATGCAGGTCGTAGCCGTGGCCGGCAAAAAACGCCTCGAAACGCTGTAGCCCGCCGATGTCGGGCGCGCGGTGGAACCAGTCGATGGGCGGTGTGTACTTGGCCATGGTGTCGCTGTTTTGAGCTTGATGCAGAACACGTTAACCCAGTGATTCCCGTCTGTCTGCTGTCCGATGGAACCACCCGGCCGGTAGAAAAAAACGGGCTAATGTTGCAAGGTGTTGGATCTTCTCCCGAGCCACGAAGGCGACCCACAGTATGGATATGTTCCCTCTAAGCTACGCCGCTCCCTTGTTGTCATTGGCGCTGTTGTGGGCGGTAGCGGTGGTGACGCCGGGGCCGAATTTTTTCAACATTGCACAATTGGCGGCCAGCCAATCCAAGCGTCACGGCGTAGTGGCCGCGCTGGGTGTGGCGACCGGCACAGTGCTTTGGGGCCTTGCGGGCGGCCTGGGAATCAAGTCGCTGTTCAGCGCGGCGCCGACGCTCTACCTGGGCTTCAAGATTGCCGGTGGGTGTTACCTGATCTATCTGGGATTGAAGCAATTCAAGCGCAAACCGCCTTTGGTGGCGGGCGATAGCGCCTCGGTGGGCGGAGCGGGGCGCACGTTGTTGTCGGTGTATGGCCAGGGCTTCCTGGGCAACATGACCAACCCCAAGTCCGCACTGTTCGTCGCGACAATCTTCGCGACGGCCATGCCCGCTTCTGTGTCGCCGATGTTGCTGGCGCTGGCGGTGCTGACCATGGCGACCTTGTCCTTCAGTTGGTATTGCAGCGTGGCGCTGCTGTTTTCCAGCCGTCGGATGGCGGGGGTTTACGAGCGCTCGCGCAAATGGCTGGATCGCTTTGCCGGCAGTTGCTACCTGCTGTTCGGTGCACATCTGGTGGCCAGTCGCTGAGCGGCGTCCGGTCACTTCTTTCTCTGATCAACATTGAGGCCTGGTAATGAGCAAGCTGCGTGTGGGGATTATTTTTGGCGGGCGTTCGGCTGAGCACGAAGTGTCGCTGCAATCGGCGAAGAACATCGTCGACGCGCTGGACCGCTCGCGCTTCGAGCCGGTGTTGATCGGTATCGACAAGCAAGGCCACTGGCACCTCAACGACCCGTCGAACTTTCTGCTCAACCAGGAAAACCCGGCGCTGATCGCCCTCAACCAGTCCAACCGCGAACTGGCCGTCGTGCCGGGCAAGGCCAGTCAACAATTGGTGGAAACCTCCAGTCAGGAACTGCTGGGTCACGTCGATGTGATCTTCCCGATTGTCCACGGTACGCTGGGGGAAGACGGTTGCCTGCAAGGCCTGCTGCGCATGGCCGATTTGCCGTTCGTCGGCTCCGATGTGCTGGGTTCGGCTGTTTGCATGGACAAGGACATCAGCAAACGCCTGCTGCGTGATGCCGGACTGGCCGTCACGCCGTTCGTGACGCTGACCCGTGCCACGGCGGCGCGGACCGGATTCGCCGAGGTGAAAGCCAAACTTGGTCTGCCGCTGTTTATCAAACCGGCCAACCAGGGTTCTTCCGTGGGCGTGAGCAAGGCAACCGACGAAGCTGAATACACGGCGGCTGTTGCACTGGCCCTGGGGTTCGATGAGAAAGTGCTGGTCGAATCCGCCGTCAGCGGCCGCGAGATCGAATGCGCGGTGCTCGGCAACGAGGACGCCATCGCCAGCGGTTGCGGCGAAATCGTGGTGCGCAGCGGGTTCTATTCCTACGAGAGCAAGTACATCGACGACCAGGCGGCTGAAGTGGTGGTCCCGGCCAACATCAGCGTCGAAGCCAGCGAGCGCATTCGCGCCTTGGCCGTCGAGGCCTTCCAATTGCTAGGCTGCTCCGGGCTGGCGCGGGTCGACGTGTTCCTCACCGACAGCGGCGAAGTATTGATCAACGAAATCAATTCGCTGCCAGGCTTCACCCGTATCAGCATGTACCCCAAGCTCTGGCAGGCCGCCGGCATGACTTACAGCGAACTGGTCAGCCGCTTGATCGAGCTGGCGCTGGAGAAACACCAGGCGCGGCAGGCGCTGAAGATCTCGCGCTAGGTTGAATATCCGAGGTGACGGCTGGTGAACGCTGAAGTGGTGATCCAGCTCGATGGCGGCACCGAGGTCTATTCGATCGTGACCCGTGAGGCTGTTGCGGAACTGGGCCTGGCACCGGGGGTGACTGCGACGGCGGTGATCAAGGCGTCGCCTATTATTTTGGGTGTGCCGGCTTGAATTGAGTGGGCGGCTGTTACCGATCAAGCCTGCTTAGCGGGCTAGATCAGGTTATGCGCGGGTCCACTGGAAACTGCTTCGATTCATACGTTTCGATAAGCGCAATCATGATGTCGAAGTAATCACCGACAGGAGTGCCAGGCTCTGGTTCGTTGTCAAACAGCGCTGACACAATCTTGAGGGCTGCACGGTAGTCCTCATCGGCGTGAATTGGGCGAGTGCTCATGAGTGACTCCGTCTCGACCGAATCAGTGTCGATCGTTTCATATTGTTGGTGAATGCTGATCGACACTTTATAGAAGTAGCCGCCAATTGCGGGTAGGAAAGATCTGATCAAGCGGGACGATCAGTATTTATTAGCCATAAAAAAAGGCCTACCTCCCGGTAAGCCCTTTCTTTATTCCTACATACAACTCAATCCCCCAACGCTTCCCCCTCGCGCCGCGGATCCGCACCACCTTCCAACGAAGCCTTCCCCTGCGCATCCTTGACCCGAACAATCGCCTGGGTTCCGCTGGTCATGTCGATCTCGTTCACGCTGTGCCCTTTGTCCTTCAGCGCCTGAATCAGCGCCGGGCTGAATTGGCCCTGTTCCAGTTCGGTCGGGGCGTTGCGGCTGCCGAAGTTGGGCAGGTTGATTGCGGTTTGCGCGTCGAGGTTCCAGTCGAGCAGGCCGACGGTGGTTTTGGCGACGTATTCGATGATCTGCGAACCGCCGGGGGAACCGAGGGTGGCGAGGAATTCGCCGCTCTGGCGGTCGAAGATCAGGGTGGGCGCCATGGACGAGCGTGGGCGTTTGCCGGGTTCGACGCGGTTGGCGACTTTTTGCCCGTTCTCTTCGGGGATGAACGAAAAGTCGGTCATCTGGTTGTTGAGGAAAAAGCCCTGGACCATCAGGTGGGAGCCGAACGCCGATTCCACGGTGGTGGTCATCGACACGGCGCCGCCTTCGTCATCGACCGCCACCACTTGCGAGGTGGAGATACGCAGTGGCGAGCGGTCCGGCGCGTAGGCGACCTGAATGCCCGGCGGGGTCCCGGGTTTGGCCGTGCCCAGGCTGCGCTCACCGATCAGGGCGGCGCGGCTGGCCAGATAGGCCGGGTCCACCAGACCTTTGACGGGGACGGGCACGAAGTCGGTGTCGGCCACGTATTGCGCGCGGTCGGCGTAAGCCAGGCGTTCGGCCTCGGAGATCAGGTGCACGGCTTCAGGCGCCGGTTCGATCCCCGCGGGTGTGTTGGTTTTGAGCGGTTTCAACGGGGCCAGGGCAAAGCGTTTATCGCGGGTTTCCAAGGCTTCCAGCGTGCCGAGAATCTGCGCCACGGCGATCCCGCCCGACGACGGCGGCGGCATGCCGCACACCTGCCAGCGTTTGTAATCGGTGCACAGCGGCGCGCGTTCCTTGGCGCTGTAGCCTTTGAGGTCGTTCAGCGACAGGCTGCCGGGGTTGGCGTGGCCCTGAACCTTGGTGACAATTTCTTCGGCGATGGGGCCTTTGTACAACGCATCCGGCCCTTCCTTGGCGATGCGTTTCAACGCGCCAGCCAATGCCGGGTTTTTCAGTGGGGTGCCGGCCGCTTTCGGGCTGCCATCGGCATTCAGGAAATACGCGACCATCTCCGGCGAACGCCGCAGGGACGAATCTGCAGCGATCAACCGGTGCAGGCGCGGCGAGATGGCAAAGCCTTGTTCCGCGAGCTTGATGGCCGGCTCGAACAGTGTTGCCCATGGCAGGCGACCGTGTTTTTGATGGGCCAGTTCAAGCGCTCGCAATACCCCCGGCGTGCCCACCGAGCGACCACCGATCTGCGCTTGAGTGAACGGCATCGGTTGGCCATCGGCTTGCAGGAACAGCTTCTCGGTGGCGCCGGCCGGTGCGGTTTCGCGCCCATCGTAGGTGCGTACCGTCTTGCCATCCCAGAGCACGATCAACGCGCCACCGCCAATGCCCGAGGATTGCGGCTCGACCAGGGTCAGCACGGCCTGCATCGCAATCGCGGCATCAATCGCCGAACCGCCCTGACGCAGCATCTCCCGCCCGGCTTCGGCCGCCAGCGGGTTGGCGGCTGCGGCCATGTGTTTCGTCGCGTGCCGGGTCTGCAGGTCGGTGCGGTAACCCGAGGCGACTTCCGGTGCGACCGGCAACGTCGAAGAGGGCGGGGCGGTACACGCGGCGAGGGTCAATGCGGCAGCGATCAGCGACAGGGCTGACCGGCGATAGCGGCTCAAGTGGAAGGCTGAGAACACGCTGGGCACTCCATCCGTGGGAAAAGATCCTCGGACTTTATCGGCCGATAGGGTAGGACGCAAACCAGGTCCTGGGGCGACGACGCTTTTGCCCTTCATCAATGCGAGTATTTTCTGTAGGGTCGAGGGCATCAGACTGGCCAGAAGATCAACAAGAGGCAGACATGCAGACCGAGTTCCCCACCCAGCCGAGTTACCGCACTCAGCGTGAACAGTTTCTGGCGGCAGCAACCACGGCGGGCGCGACGCTGACCGAATACCCGCATCCGTTCAAAGGACCGTTCGGTGAGCCGCTGAGCACCGATGTGGCAGTGCTGGGCGATCCACGCGCCAAGCGGCTGCTGATAGCGCTGAGCGGCACTCACGGGGTCGAAGGCTTCTACGGCTCGGGGTGTCAGATCAAGTGGATGCAGGAACTGGGCAAGCGTTCACTGCCGGCCGATGTCGCGGTGGTGATGATCCACTTGATCAACCCGTGGGGCACGGCGTGGTTGCGTCGGGTCAACGAAGACAACATCGACCTGAACCGCAATCACCTGGACTTCGAACGTCCGCTGCCAGACAACCGGGCTTACGCCGCGCTGCATGAAATCTATGCCTGCACCGAGCTGCAAGGCCCCGAACGTGATCGCGCCGACGGTCTGCTCGACGAACAGATTCGCGCACACGGTTGGCCGGCGGTGATGTCGATTGTGGAGGGCGGTCAGCACAGCCATCCCGATGGCTTGTTTTATGGTGGACGGGCACCGAGCTGGTCGAACCGGACGCTGCACCAGATCATTCAGAAGCACGCCGCTCACGCCGACGTCGCGATGTGTTTCGACTTGCACACCGGCGCTGGCGAGTACGGTCATCCGATGTTGCTGAGCATCACCGAAGCGGCCTATCCGGCGCTGGAAGAGGCCCAGGCCATTTATGGTCCATGGCTCTACACCTTGCACACCGGCGCCAACACGCTGAGCGAAACCGGTGTGGCGGCAACGGCCACTGGCTACACCTCGCAGGCGTTGATCAATGCGTTGCCGCGTGTGCGGTTGATGCCATTCGTGATCGAGTGCGGGACGTATCCGGGGGCCGAGGTTCATCGTCATCTGCGCGATGATCATTGGCTGCATCTTCACGGCAATCCGAATGATTCGACGGGGCGTGGGATCAAACTGAATCTGCTCGAGCAGTTCTATCCCGCCGACAGCGACTGGCAGGCGATGGTCTGGTTGCGCACCTGGCAGATTTGGGAGCGGGGCTTGTCCGCGTTGGCAACGCTTCGGGCCTGATACGAATCAAGTGCTTGCCGCGTTGCGCAGCAGCACTTTTCTCGAGGCATAAAAAAACGGCCTACCTTTCGGTAAGCCGTTTTTAGTACTTGGTGGCTACACAGGGACTTGAACCCCGGACCCCAGCATTATGAATGCTATGCTCTAACCAACTGAGCTATGTAGCCAAGTGGCGCGCATTATTGGCTCGTAACGATGATGTGTCAAGCGTAAATCTAAAATATTTCTCTACGCTTTCAACCGCTTATCCACCTGACCCGAAAAAACGGGGCCGGGGAGGGCATCAACTGAGCTGAAATCTCCCGGTATTGGCACTCAAGGCCTTGCTGCCCTGGCTCAAGGTGTCTGCCGCGAGGTTCACCGCCCGCGCGCCTTCGAGCAAGCGTACCGCTGCCTGATCGACCTGCTGGATGTTGCCGCTGACCTCGTCAGCGGTGGTCGCTTGCTCGTCCACGGCGGTGGCGATCTGCGCCAAGGTGTCGGTGACGCTCTGCACGGCACTGGCAATTTCCCCCAGCCGTTCGCCGAGACCCGTGACGGCGTGTGCGTCGGATTGCGCCTGGCCACAGGCGGCTTCCATCAGGCTCACCGCTTCATTCACCGTGCTGCGCAGGCTGTCGACCGTGCCGGCGATTTGCGCGGTAGAGGACTGGGTGCGTTGCGACAGGCTGCGCACTTCGTCGGCCACCACCGCAAAGCCGCGACCTTGTTCGCCCGCGCGAGCCGCTTCAATGGCGGCATTGAGCGCCAACAGGTTGGTTTGTTCGGCCACCCCACGAATGGTGTCCACCACCAGTTGAATCTGCTGCCCTTGTTCGCTGACCCGGCCGAGCGCTGCAGCGGTCTCGTTCAAGCGCTGATTGAGTTGCTGGATGCTCGCTGTCGTGTGCTGACTGTCACGGCTGCTGTCGGCCGCGATGCGCTGGGTGTGCTGAGCGCTGCCGGACGCTTGTTCGCAGCTCTGGGCGACCCCTTGCGAGGTCGCGGCCAATTGCGTGGCCGCAGCGGCGATCTGGCTGATCTGCAACTGCTGCGCCTCGACTTCCCCGAGGGCGCCGCTGGAGTGATGGTTGAGCGTACGCACCGCGTTGCTCAGTTGCAGGGTTTCGTGATCGACCCCCAGCAGGCTGTTGCGCAGTTGCACCACGGCGATGTTGAGGGCGGTGCTGATGGCGGCCAGTTCGTCGCGGCCCTGCACCGGCACTTGCAGGCTCAGGTTGCCGTCGCGCAATGCTTCGGCCAACACGGTGATGCCGCTGGCGCTGCGACGGATCGAAGCCTGCAAACAGATGAACAGGTACAGCGCGGCCAGGAGCAGGCAGCCAAAGATCGTCGCCACCAGGATGAACTGGCGAATCGCTGAACCATGGTAGTAATCCAGACGCTGATCCAGCGACACCAACGACTGCTGGCGCAGCGAGGCGAGGTCGGTGAGCAGGGTGTCGAGGCTGCGTTCGAACTCTTCCGGCTTGAGCTTGATGCTGCCGCCGAACACGCCGTCATCAAGCGTTTTCAGCTCGGCGTCGAGGTGCGTGAGGCTGTCGTGGTATTGCCCGGCCCAGGCTTGCAAGGCGCTGGGCAGGCGCGCTTCGAGCAAACTGGCGGTTTTCACCAACTGCTCCCGGGCATCGCCGATGCGGCTGCGCAGATCGCGCAATTGCAGGCGGCTTTGCAGGGTGAACTGCCCGGACACCACCGACGCCTGGCCGACGCTGGCCAGACGACCGACCCGTTCGATCAGGTCCGGCGCGTGCTGCGTGGAGATCTGCGTCAGCAACCAGGTTTCCAGCCACGGCGCGAGCGTCAGGCGATTGTCCATGGCGATCTGCTCGCGCAAGGCTTGCAGGGCGCTCAGGGCATTGGTGAAACGATCATAACCATCCGGCCACCAGCCGACGCTGTTCAGGCTTTTTGAATCCAGGCCGTTGAGAGCCGTTTGCAGGACTTGAAAACGGGCCAGGGTTTCACCCTCGGCGCCTTCGGTTTTCAAGGCGTTGCCGAGGTCCGTGGCGGCTTGGGCGACGGCGGGCTGCACCGCATCGAATGCGGCCATTGCGGCAAGCGTGGCCGGTGTCGGTTGGCGATTGGTTTCCGTGGCACGCCAGCGGGCAGCGCGGTCACGCTGGGCGGCGAGCAGGTTATCGAGCGCATCAAGGGCGAGCAGCTGACGAACCCCGGCACGCTCGCCGGAGATCAGGTTCAGTTTGTCGCGATAGTCCTGACCGATCATCAACAGGCTGCCTGCCAGCGGCAGGATGAACAGCAGAAACAACAGCTGAAATTTGCGTGCGAAGCCGAATCGCCCCAGCAGCCCGATCCCCGGTGATAAAAAAGCCTGCATGCCCCATGACTCCTGTAGACACCACGCACCATTGGCGTGCGTCGAGGTCATTGCGACCGCGACTTGTGCCCCTTTAAAAGGCCTCGAAAGTTCACCCTCGCCAGCTCTGTAGGCCGACTCTGTGGCGAAACTTCCCATTCTCGGTCCCCTTTGTAAGGGGCCGCGTTGAAGCGGATTAACAAGGCAAGATTCAGACCATGGCGTTGCGCTATCACCGATTCCGCGATGAAAAACGAGGTCGTTAGCAGGCTAAGGGGATGGCGCTGTTGCACTGAAAAATGGCACATTGACGCACCTGCCCCTGTGCACCCATCTGTTGTACGGAAACTCCTATGGCTATCAGCAACGCCCAAGCCGGCATCGCGTCGGCGTCCGCGACCTCACAAAGCAGCCCGTTGGTCATGCGCATCATCGGCGCGGTGGCGCTGGCGCATTTGATCAACGACCTGATTCAGTCGGTGCTGCCGTCGATTTATCCGATGCTCAAGGCCAATTACGGCCTGACATTCACCCAGGTCGGATTGATCACCCTGACGTTCCAGCTAACGGCCTCGCTGTTGCAGCCATGGGTCGGCTACTACACCGATCGCCACCCAAAACCCTGGCTGCTACCGGCCGGGACGGTCTGCACGTTGATCGGTATCTTGATGATGTCGGTGGTCGGCACCTTCCCGATGATTCTGCTGGCAGCGGGGTTGATCGGTATCGGCTCCTCGACCTTCCACCCGGAAGCTTCGCGCGTGGCGCGACTGGCTTCGGGCGGGCGATTCGGCCTGGCGCAATCGACCTTTCAGGTCGGCGGTAATGCGGGTTCGGCTTTCGGTCCGTTGCTGGCGGCGGCGATCATCATTCCCTACGGTCAGGGCCATGTTGCATGGTTCGGGCTGTTCGCGGTGTTTGCGCTGTTCGTGCTCTATCGGATCAGCCGCTGGTACGCCAATCACTTGAGCCTGTTCAAGCTCAAGCAAGGTCAGGCGGCGACGCATGGCTTGTCGAAGAACCGCGTCATCAGTGCGCTGGTGGTCTTGGGTTTGCTGGTGTTTTCCAAGTATTTCTACATGTCCAGCCTCACCAGCTACTTCACCTTCTACTTGATCGAGAAGTTCGACCTGTCGGTGGCGAGTTCGCAGTTGCACCTGTTCCTGTTTCTTGGCGCGGTAGCGGCGGGGACCTTCTTCGGTGGGCCGATCGGCGACAAGATCGGGCGTAAGGCGGTGATCTGGTTTTCGATCCTCGGTGTCGCGCCGTTCACGCTGCTCCTGCCTCATGTCGACCTGTTCTGGACGAGTATTCTCAGCGTGGTCATCGGCTTCATCCTGGCCTCGGCGTTCTCGGCCATCGTGGTGTATGCGCAGGAATTGGTACCGGGTAATGTCGGGATGATTGCCGGGGTATTCTTTGGTTTGATGTTCGGTTTCGGCGGGATTGGCGCGGCGTTGCTCGGTCATCTGGCGGACATTCACGGCATCGAGTACGTGTACTTCCTGTGTTCGTTCCTGCCGCTGTTCGGTGTGCTGGCGATCTTCCTGCCACGCACCAAAAAAGCCTGACCCCCACAAATCGAATGTGGGAGCGGGCTTGCTCGCGAAGGCGCCGTGTCAGTCAACATTAATGCAGCTGACACACCGCTTTCGCGAGCAAGCCCGCTCCCACATTGGTTCGGTGGTGTGGTGGAGGAATATTTCAGGCACAAAAAAGCCGCGTATCAAACGCGGCTTTTTCGTGAACAAATGTTTTACACGTTGAAACGGAAGTGCATCACGTCGCCGTCTTTAACGATGTAGTCCTTGCCTTCCAGGCGCCATTTACCGGCTTCTTTGGTGCCGGCTTCGCCCTTGTACTGGATGAAGTCGTCGTAGGCGATGACTTCGGCGCGGATGAAGCCTTTTTCGAAGTCGGTGTGGATCACGCCAGCGGCTTGTGGCGCGGTGGCACCGACGCGGACGGTCCAGGCGCGGACTTCTTCGACACCGGCGGTGAAGTAGGTCTGCAGGTGCAGCATTTCGTAACCGGCGCGGATCACGCGGTTCAGGCCAGGCTCTTCCAGGCCCAGGGCTTCGAGGAACATGTCTTTCTCTTCGCCGTCTTCCAGCTCGGCGATTTCGGCTTCGATCTTGTTGCAGACCGGAACCACCATGGCGCCTTCTTCTTCGGCGATGGCCTTGACGATGTCCAGCAGCGGGTTGTTCTCGAAACCGTCTTCAGCGACGTTGGCGATGTACATGACCGGCTTGGTGGTCAGCAGGTGGAAACCACGAATCACTGCCTTGTCGTCGGCACCCATGGACTTCATCAGGGTGCGCGCAGGCTTGCCGAGGGTGAAGTGAGCGATCAATTGCTCGAGCAGGGCTTTTTGGACCACGGCGTCCTTGTCACCACCCTTGGCGTTACGCGCGACTTTCTGCAGTTGCTTCTCGCAGCTGTCGAGGTCGGCGAAGATCAGTTCCAGGTCGATGATTTCGATGTCGCGTTTCGGGTCGACGCTGTTGGAGACGTGAATCACGTTCTCGTCTTCGAAGCAGCGGACCACGTGGGCGATGGCATCGGTTTCACGGATGTTGGCGAGGAATTTGTTGCCCAGGCCTTCACCTTTCGAGGCGCCGGCCACCAGGCCAGCGATGTCGACGAATTCCATGGTGGTCGGCAGGATGCGCTTTGGATTGACGATGGCCGCCAGGGCTTCCAGGCGCGGATCCGGCATCGGCACGATACCGGTGTTCGGCTCGATGGTGCAGAAGGGGAAGTTCTCGGCCGCGATCCCGGATTTGGTCAGGGCGTTGAATAGGGTGGACTTGCCGACGTTAGGCAGGCCGACGATGCCGCAATTGAATCCCATGGTGTTTTCCCCGAGGAGTGAGTCAGGCCTTCTGGCTGTGCAGGTTTTTCATCGCGCGGTTCCATTCCCCGGCGAGGATATCCGGCAGCACGCCGAGGGCAAAATCGATGCTGGCATCGAGTTTTTCCTGTTCGGCGCGTGGCGCACGACCCAGGACGAAATTTGAAACCATACTGGCAACGCCCGGGTGGCCAATGCCAAGCCGCAAGCGGTGAAAGGTATTCTGATTGCCCAGTTGCGCAATGATGTCGCGCAACCCGTTGTGCCCGCCATGGCCGCCGCCCTGTTTGAGCTTGGCGACACCGGGTGGCAGGTCGAGTTCGTCGTGCGCCACGAGGATTTCTTCAGGCGTGATGCGGAAGAAGCCGGCGAGTGCCGCGACGGCCTGGCCGCTGCGGTTCATGTACGTGGTGGGAATCAGCAGACGAACATCCTGACCCTGATGCGAATAGCGCCCGGTCAGGCCGAAATACTTGCGATCCGCCACAAGGTTTA
This sequence comes from Pseudomonas sp. NPDC086251, assembly GCF_044746405.1. NCBI lineage: Bacteria > Pseudomonadati > Pseudomonadota > Gammaproteobacteria > Pseudomonadales > Pseudomonadaceae > Pseudomonas > Pseudomonas sp. NPDC086251. The sequence continues at coordinate 80,616 of NZ_JBIVBY010000023.1, read as the reverse complement.
CGCCTTGTGCGTTCGCGATGCGCTCAACAAAAAGGGCCCCTGCGTTATGCCGGGTCTGTTCGTATTCAGCGCCTGGATTTCCCAGGCCAACGATCAGTTTGATGGCGGTCACGATAGGGGCCCTTCCTTGGAGTGGTGGATAACATCGCCGCAATCAGGGAGTGCGGCGAAAGTGGACGACAAGTGCTCATTTACCATTATGTAAACTCCGCGTTCTCGCCCGCTTTCTCGCTACTCTCTAGTCCGCGATGTTTCCGGTCACTCCGGCGAACAGAGTGAAATTACTCTGCTGCGCCTTCTTCGGTAGTCGCTTCTGGAGCAACACGTGGAGCGTGGACGTTGGCAACAGCCTTGTCATCGCCGTGTGCCAGAGCAACGAACTCAACGCCTTTAGGGGCTTTGAGGTCGGACAAGTGAATGATCGAGCCGATTTCGGCGTCAGCCAGGTCGACTTCGATGAATTCAGGCAGGTCTTTTGGCAGGCAGGTCACTTCGATTTCCGAAACAACGTGCGAAACTTCGCCGCCTTTCTTGATCGGAGCTTCTTCGCCAACAAAGTGTACAGGCACGATAGCGGTCAGTTTCTGGCCAGCTACAACGCGTACGAAGTCAGCGTGCATCACGTGGCCTTTAGCCGGGTGACGCTGCAGCGCTTTGATGATGACGTTCTGCTTGGTGCCGCCAACGTTCAGCTCGATGATGTGGCTGTAAGCCGCTTCGTTTTCGAGCAGTTTGGCAACTTCTTTAGCCAGCATGCTGATGGATTCAGGGGCTTTTTCGCCACCGTAAACTACAGCAGGTACCAGGCTTGCGAGACGACGCAGGCGGCGGCTCGCACCTTTCCCCAGGTCGGAACGCACTTCAGCATTCAGAGTAAAATCGTTCATGTTGTATCTCCAAAATAACCACATTCGCCCCAGCGTTTGCGACCAGCGCTAAAGGCGATATGGGCAAAAAAGCCCCGCCCCGACAGGAATGCCGGGGCGGGGCGCTTTTCGTCAACGAGAGGATCGAGAAGGGCAGGGCCCTTAACGGAACATCGCGCTGATCGATTCTTCATTGCTGATGCGGCGGACCGCTTCGGCAACGACCGGCGCGATATCCAGTTGACGGATACGCGAGCAGGCTTGAGCAGCAGCGGACAACGGGATGGTGTTAGTCACCACCAGTTCGTCCAGCATGGAATTTTCAATGTTTTCGATCGCCCGACCGGACAGCACAGGGTGTGTGCAGTAGGCGAAAACCTTGGCAGCGCCATGCTCTTTCAGGGCCTTGGCCGCATGGCACAGGGTGCCGGCGGTATCGACCATGTCATCGACCAGAATACAGGTACGCCCTTCGACATCACCGATGATATGCATCACTTCAGAGTGATTGGCTTTCTCACGGCGTTTGTCGATGATCCCGAGGTCCACGCCCAGGGATTTGGCAACAGCACGTGCACGCACGACGCCACCAATGTCCGGGGACACGATCATCAGGTTTTCGAAGCGCTGATCTTCAATGTCATCCACCAATACCGGGGAGCCGTAGATGTTATCTACCGGAATATCGAAGAAACCCTGGATTTGGTCAGCATGCAGATCAACCGTGAGAACACGGTCGATGCCGACTACGGTAAGCATGTCAGCAACGACTTTCGCGCTGATAGCCACACGTGCGGAACGCGGACGGGGATCCTGACGGGCATAACCAAAGTAAGGGCTATCAG
>NZ_JBIVBY010000023.1:1790-78895 GCF_044746405.1 Pseudomonas sp. NPDC086251 | reverse complement strand
GAGGAGCGGCGGAAGGCATCAGCCATCACTACCAGTTCCATCAGGTTATCGTTGGTCGGAGCGCAAGTCGGCTGAATAATGAAGACATCTTTACCGCGGACGTTTTCATTGATCTCGGCAGTAATTTCGCCGTCGGAGAACTTACCGACAGAGATGTCACCGAGAGGGATATGCAGCTGACGTACAACACGCCGAGCCAGATCGGGGTTAGCATTCCCCGTAAAGACCATCATCTTGGACACGCGCAGTACCTAGAGGCTGAGGGTAACCTGGATGAGTATAGAAAATGGCAGGGGCGGCTGGATTCGAACCAACGCATGGCAGGATCAAAACCTGCTGCCTTACCGCTTGGCGACGCCCCTGTATCTGTTGCAACGATTACCCAGTAATCGGTTCCTTTAGAGCAGACTTTGCAGCTTGCGATGCAACATCGAAACGTTGCTTCCTTTTGCTACAAACCCTGTAAGGGTCTCTGTAAGAAGGGCCGAGACTTTATCAGCTTCAGCTTTGCTTGGGAAGCCCCCAAACACACAACTTCCAGTTCCGGTGAGTTTTGCTTCGGTAAATTTACCTAACAAATTCAAAGCGTTACCTACATCTGGACATCGCCTAGCAACCCCCGGCAAGCAGTCATTTCGACTGTTTCCCTTGGGAACGGGGCGCACTTTAATGGGAGAAGAGTTACGTGTCAACAACGGATCTGAAAAAATTTCTGCTGTACTTACAGATACTTGCGGCACCAGCACGAGATACCACGGTTCCTCGGGGTAAACGGGGGTGAGTTTCTCCCCCACACCCTCGGCAAAAGCCGCGTGGCCACGCACGAAAACCGGGACGTCAGCGCCCAGCGTCAGGCCCAGCACGGCCAGTCGATCTTCATCCCAGCCGAGTTGCCAGAGGTGATTCAGACCGAGAAGCGTCGTCGCGGCATTTGAACTGCCGCCACCGATACCACCGCCCATGGGCAGGATTTTTTCGATCCAGATGTCGATGCCGAGTGAACAACCGGATTGCTCCTGAAGTTTTTTCGCAGCTTTGACAATCAGGTTGCTGTCGTGCGGCACGCCGTCAAATTCGGTGTGCAAACGAATCACGCCATCATCGCGAACGGCGAAGGTGATTTCATCGCCGTAGTCGAGAAACTGAAAGATCGTCTGCAACTCGTGATAACCGTCTTCACGGCGCCCAAGAATGTGCAGCATCAAATTGAGTTTGGCAGGCGAGGGCAGGGTCAAACGAGGAGCCGTCATGTTCACTGCCCCAGTTTGCGCGGTTGCCATTCCTTGATCACCAGCGTGACATCAAGGTCGGTGCCGTGCAGTTTGATCCGCTCGGGCAACCAAAAGCCGTTCTGCTCGGCATAGCTGAGGTATTCGACTTTCCAGCCATCCTGCTCCAGGTTGGCCAGGCGGCTGTCGGCATCCAGGGTCAGGCGGCTTTTGCTGTCCGGCGCCGGGAGCCCGCGAACCCACCAGGCCAGATTGGACACCGGCAATTTCCAGCCCAGTTGTTCTTCGACCAACACTTCCGGCGTCGGCGCTTCATAGCGACCCTGATTGGCCACTTCCAGCGAGACTTTGCCGGGGCGGCCGGTCAGGCGTGCCGCGCCGCGACCCAGTGGGCCGGAGAGGCGAATGTCGTAGTAATCCTGGCGTTGCAGCCAGAACAGCGTGCCGCTGCCCGAGTCTTTCGGTGCGCGAATACCGATCTTGCCGTTGATCTGCCAGCCGTCGAGGCTGGTCATTTGCTGTTTGTACTCGCGCCATTGGGCCGGGTTGCCTTGACCCTGGACCGATTCGCGGGCGCCGAAGCCCGCGCAACCGGCGAGCAGGGCGATGAAACTGAAAACGATAAGGTGGCGCAAAAACATAATCTTAAAGAGTCTCTGATCCGGTCAGGCGCTTGATGGTGCTGCGCAGGGTTGGGCTATCAGGCTGTTCCTTGAGGAATTTGCCCCAGATTTGCCTGGCTTCTTTTTGCTTGCCGTTGGCCCACAGGACTTCGCCCAGGTGAGCGGCGACTTCCTGGTCGGGGAAACGCTCCAGCGCCTTGCGCAGCAGGCGTTCGGCTTCATCCAGATTGCCCATGCGGAAATTCACCCAGCCGAGGCTGTCGAGTACCGCCGGGTCTTCCGGATTGATCTGGTGCGCCTGTTCGATCAGAGCCTTGGCTTCGGCATAGCGCGTCGTACGGTCGGACAGGGTGTAGCCGAGGGCGTTCAATGCCATCGCGTTGTCCGGGTCGCGCTTGATGATCTGTCGCAGGTCCTTTTCCATCTGCGCCAGGTCATTGCGTTTTTCCGCTTGCATGGCGCGGGTGTAAAGCAGATTCAGATCGTCCGGGTATTGCTGCAAACCTTGCTGCAAGACTTTCCAGGCCGTGTCGCCGTGATTGTTGGCGGACAGGGTTTCGGCTTCGATCAGGTACAGCTGAATCGCGTAATCGGGTTGTGCTTCGCGCTCTGCCGCCAAACGAGACTGGGCTTCGGCGGTCTTGCCGTTGTTCATCAGGATATCGGCCTGACGCAATTGCGCCGGCAGATAGTCGTTGCCCGGGCCGACCTGGGCGTACTCGATCAACGCACCCTGCGGGTCGTTGCGCTCTTCGGCGATACGGCCGAGGTTCAGGTGCGCCGAATCGACGTGGCTTTCCCGGGCGATCAGGTCTTCGAGGTAACCCTTGGCCTCGTCCCAGGCCTTGGCTTCCAGGCAAACCAGCGCCAGGGAGTAACGCAGTTCGTCGTCTTCCGGGTATTGCTGGACCAGGCTCGAAAACTCGGCTTTGGCGTCGTCCATGCGGTCTTGTTCAACCAGCATGCGCGCATAAGTCAGGCGCAGGCGTTTGTCGTCCGGGTACTTTTTGATGCTTTTTTGCAGCAGCGGCAGGGCTTCATCGCCGCGATTGAGGGTTTGCAGCAGGCGTGCGCGCAGCAGAATCGGCGCGATTTCGCCCTCGTCCGGCGGATTGTCTTCCAGCAGGGCCAGTGCGCCTTTGGAATCGCCGTCCTGTTGCAGCAGCAAGGCCTTGCCGAAAATCAGCTGGCTGTTGTTCGGATGACGCTGCAATAAACGGTCAAAACTTTTCATCAGGCCGTTGCGCGTGTCTTGATCGGTATCGGCAGCAGACAAGGCGAGGAAGTCGAAATGGGTGTCACCCTTGCCTTGCAGGACTTTCTCCATATAGACCATGGAGTCGTCATAGCGCCCGGCGCGAGCCAGTTGTACGGCTGCGGCCCGTTGGGCTTCGAGGTCGTCCGGGGCGTTTTTCGCCCAGATCAACGCGGTATCGAGGGCAGCCTGATCGGCGCCCAGGTATTCGGCAATACGAAATGCCCGCTCGGAGATGCCCGGATCCTGAGTGTTGATGGCCTGGGTCACGTAGTTGTCCAGGGCAATGTCGAAACGATTGCGCTGGCCAGCCAGTTCGGCGCTCAACAGGCTGAAGACGGTTTCCTCACTGAATGAGCTGTAGACCTTGGGCTTTTCAGGGGCTGGAGTGCTGTCTTCGGCCGGCGGCGTACCGTCCGACGAAACGGGCGCCAAGGCCTGGCAGCCGCTGAGGAAGACAAAAGCGAGGAGCAACGCGGAAGATCTATTCATATAGGAAGAGGACGACTAACCTGCGGTCGGATCATCATGACACAAGCCTTCGGCCAAACATAACCGGCCTGTCAATTTGCGCGAAAGCCAGCTCCGACAGGTCTTTGCCTTCCTAATAGGCGTCCGGTATCAGGACAATAGTCAGCGGTAGTTGTTCTGGCCCCGGCGAAGTAGGACAATTGCCGGCTTCACGTCACCATCAGCGACCTTGAATGGCCTTCCTTGCACTCGGTATTAACCACAAGACTGCTTCAGTAGACGTCCGCGAGCGCGTGGCCTTTACCCCTGAGCAGCTGGTGGAGGCCTTGCAGCAGCTCTGCCGACTCACCGACAGCCGCGAAGCTGCGATCCTCTCCACCTGCAATCGCAGTGAGCTTTATATAGAGCAGGACCACCTTTCGGCGGACATCATCCTGCGCTGGCTGGCCGATTATCACCATTTGAGCCTCGAAGAGCTGCGCGCGAGCGCTTATGTGCATGAAGATGATGCGGCAGTTCGTCACATGATGCGGGTGGCCTCCGGGCTCGATTCGCTGGTGCTGGGCGAACCGCAGATTCTCGGCCAGATGAAATCGGCTTATGCCGTGGCGCGCGAGGCCGGCACCATCGGTCCGCTGCTCGGGCGCTTGTTTCAGGCGACGTTCAACGCCGCCAAGCAAGTGCGCACCGACACCGCCATCGGCGAAAACCCGGTGTCCGTGGCGTTTGCCGCGGTCAGCCTGGCGAAACAGATTTTCAGTGACTTGCAACGCAGCCAGGCCTTGCTGATCGGCGCCGGCGAGACCATCACCCTGGTCGCGCGGCATCTGCACGAACTCGGTGTGAAACGCATCGTGGTCGCCAACCGGACGCTGGAACGCGCGAGCATCCTCGCCGAACAGTTTGGCGCCCATGCCGTGCTGCTCTCGGACATTCCGGCCGAACTGGTGCGCAGCGATATCGTCATCAGCTCCACGGCCAGCCAGTTGCCGATTCTTGGTAAAGGCGCGGTGGAAAGCGCCTTGAAACTGCGCAAGCACAAGCCGATTTTCATGGTGGATATCGCCGTACCGAGGGATATCGAGCCGGAAGTCGGCGAGTTGGACGACGTTTACCTGTACAGCGTCGACGACCTCCACGAAGTGGTCGCCGAGAACCTCAAGAGTCGTCAGGGTGCAGCCCAGGCGGCCGAAGAGATGGTCTCGGTCGGCGCCGAAGATTTCATGGTGCGCCTGCGTGAACTGGCGGCGGTGGATGTGCTCAAGGCCTATCGTCAGCAGAGCGAGCGCCTGCGCGACGAAGAATTGCAGAAGGCCCAGCGCATGCTGGCCAACGGCAGCAGCGCCGAAGACGTGCTGGTGCAGCTGGCGCGCGGCCTGACCAACAAACTCTTGCACGCACCGAGCGTGCAGTTGAAAAAGCTTTCTGCCGAAGGTCGCCTCGATGCGCTGGCCATGGCCCAGGAACTCTTTGCCCTCGGTGAGGGCTCATCGGATAGCTTTTCGGATAAAAAAACGCAATGAAAGCGTCACTGCTCAATAAGCTGGACATCCTCCAGGACCGTTTCGAGGAATTGACCGCCTTGCTTGGCGACGGCGAGGTCATTTCCGATCAGACTAAATTCCGTACCTATTCCAAGGAATACGCGGAAGTCGAGCCGATTGTCGACACCTATAAACAGTTGCTGAAAACCCAGGATGACCTCGAAGGTGCCCAGGCACTGCTCAAGGACAGCGACCCGGACATGCGTGAAATGGCCGTGGAAGAAGTCCGCGAAGCCAAAGAGCAACTGCTCGAACTCGAAGCCAGCCTGCAACGCATGCTGCTGCCCAAAGACCCGAACGACGGTCGTAACGTGTTCCTCGAAATCCGTGCCGGTACTGGCGGTGACGAAGCGGCGATTTTCTCCGGCGACCTGTTCCGCATGTACTCGCGTTACGCCGAGCGTCGCGGCTGGCGCGTGGAAATCCTCTCGGAGAACATCGGTGAGCACGGGGGCTTTAAAGAAGTCATCGCTCGCGTCGAAGGCGAGAATGTCTACGGCAAGCTGAAATTCGAATCCGGCGCGCACCGCGTGCAGCGGGTTCCGGCGACTGAATCCCAGGGCCGTATCCACACCTCGGCGTGCACCGTGGCGGTGTTGCCCGAGCCGGACGAGCAGGAAGCAATCGAGATCAACCCGTCCGATTTGCGCATCGACACCTACAAGTCCTCCGGAGCTGGCGGGCAGCACGTCAACAAGACGGACTCGGCGATCCGTATCACGCACTTGCCGTCCGGTATTGTCGTGGAGTGCCAGGAAGAACGTTCCCAGCACAAGAACCGCGCCCGGGCGATGGCCTGGCTGTCGGCCAAGCTCAACGACCAGCAGACCAGCGCCGCGGCCAATGCCATCGCCAGCGAGCGTAAACTGCTGGTAGGTTCCGGCGATCGCTCCGAGCGGATCCGTACCTACAACTTTGCCCAGGGCCGGGTCACCGACCACCGGGTCAACCTGACGCTGTATTCCCTCGACGAAATCCTCGCGGGTGGCGTCGATGCAGTGATCGAGCCGTTGCTGGCCGAATACCAGGCCGACCAATTGGCGGCGATAGGTGAGTAAATGACGATCATTGCCAGTTTGTTGCGCGCCGCCGATTTACCCGACTCGCCCACCGCGCGCCTGGATGCCGAACTGTTGCTGGCGGCTGCCTTGGGCAAGTCCCGCAGTTTCCTGCACACCTGGCCCGAGCGCATCGTACCGAGTGAAGCGGCACTGACTTTTGCCGATTATTTGCAACGTCGTCGTGGCGGCGAGCCGGTGGCCTACATTCTTGGCCAGCAAGGTTTCTGGAAGCTCGACCTGGAAGTCGCGCCGCACACGCTGATTCCGCGTCCGGACACCGAACTGCTGGTGGAAGCCGCACTGGAATTGCTACCAGCGACGCCGGCCAACGTTCTCGATTTGGGCACCGGCAGCGGCGCCATCGCGTTGGCCCTGGCCAGTGAGCGTCCGGCCTGGAAAGTGACCGCCGTGGATCGCGTGCTGGAAGCCGTGGCCCTGGCCGAGCGCAATCGTCAGCGCCTGCACCTGAACAATGCCACCGTGCTGAGCAGCCATTGGTTCAGCGCGCTGCAAGGTCAGCGTTTTCAACTGATCATCAGCAACCCGCCTTACATCGCATCGGCTGATCCGCATCTGGTGGAAGGCGATGTGCGCTTCGAACCCGCCAGTGCATTGGTGGCCGGTATCGACGGGCTCGACGATCTGCGTCTGATCGTCGCCCAGGCGCCGGATTACCTGGAAGCGGGCGGCTGGTTGATGCTCGAACACGGTTACGATCAAGCCGAGGCCGTGCGCGACCTGCTGCTGACTCGTGGTTTTGAAGACGTCCACAGCCGCACCGATCTGGGCGGCCACCAACGCATCAGCCTGGGACGACTGCCGTGCTGAATGATCAGGAATTGTTGCGCTACAGCCGGCAGATTCTGTTGCAGCACGTCGACATCGACGGTCAGTTGCGACTCAAAGAAAGTCGTGTGCTGATCGTCGGCCTCGGCGGTCTCGGTTCGCCGGTTGCGCTTTACCTGGCCGCCGCTGGCGTCGGTGAGCTGCACCTGGCGGACTTCGATACCGTCGACCTGACCAACCTGCAACGCCAGATCATTCACGACACTGACAGTGTGGGCACGAGCAAGGTTGATTCGGCGATCCGCCGTTTGAGCGCGATCAATCCCGAGATTCAATTGGTCGCCCATCGCGCCGCCCTGGACGAAGATTCCCTGGCCGCTGCCGTGGCCGCCGTGGATCTGGTGCTCGACTGTTCGGATAATTTCTCCACCCGCGAAGCGGTCAACGCCGCGTGCGTGGCGGCCCGCAAACCGCTGGTCAGCGGCGCGGCGATTCGCCTTGAAGGGCAGTTGTCGGTGTTCGACCCGCGTCGCCCGGAAAGTCCGTGCTACCACTGTTTGTACGGGCATGGCAGCGAAGCCGAACTGACCTGCAGCGAAGCCGGCGTCGTTGGTCCTTTGGTGGGGCTGGTCGGTAGTCTTCAGGCGCTGGAAGCGATGAAATTGTTGGCCGGATTCGGTGAGCCGCTGGTGGGCCGCCTGCTGTTGATCGATGCGCTGGGCACGCGTTTTCGTGAGTTGCGGGTCAAGCGTGATCCGGGTTGCAGCGTCTGTGGTACGGCCCATGCGTGAAGCGCCGATCGGCGTGTTCGATTCCGGCGTCGGCGGGCTTTCGGTGTTGGCCGAGATCCAGCGTTTACTGCCCAATGAATCACTGATGTACGTCGCCGATTGCGGGAATATTCCCTATGGCGAGAAAACCCCGGAATTCATCCGTCAGCGTTGCAGCGTGATGGCCGGGTTTTTTCAACAGCAGGGCGCCAAGGCGTTAGTGCTGGCTTGCAACACGGCGACGGTTGCCGGCGTTGCAGACTTGCGCCGTGATTATCCCGAGTGGCCGATTGTCGGCATGGAACCTGCGGTCAAACCGGCGGCCGCCGCGACCCGCAGTGGCGTGGTCGGTGTGCTGGCCACCACCGGCACCTTGCAGAGTGCCAAGTTCGCCGCGCTGCTCGATCGTTTCGCCACGGATGTGCGGGTGATTACCCAGCCGTGTCCGGGCCTCGTGGAGCTGATTGAAAACGGCGATTTGCACAGTCTGGCGTTGCGTCAGTTACTGGCCCGGTATGTCGAACCGCTGCTCGGCGCCGGGTGCGACACGATAATTCTCGGCTGCACGCATTATCCCTTCCTAAAGCCATTGCTTAAGCAGATGATCCCCGATGACATCAGCTTGATCGATACCGGCGCCGCTGTAGCGCGGCAACTTCAACGTTTGCTGGCCGAGCGTGAGTTGCTCGCCGAGGGGCCTGCACGCGCCGCGCAATTCTGGACGAGTGCCGATCCGGAGCATTTCAGAAATATCTTGCCGATCCTGTGGAATACCGTCGGCGTTGTGCAAAGCTTCACGGTGTAAACAGATCTTTGGGGTAAACGAATAATTGGGGTGAACTTCTGATTAAACGTCGGCTTCTATAGCGGTGCGCAACAAAAAAACCATACGAAATTGTTCGGAAAAGGATGTTTCTAATGAAGCGACTATTCTGCTTGGCCGCGATTGCGGCCGCACTGATGGGGCAAAGTATTACCGCACAGGCGGCAGGCGTGGAGTTCGCGGTCGGCCAGACCAGCGAGTCGACCATGACCTATCGACTGGGCATGCAATTCGATTGGGACAAGAGCTGGTGGCAGAGTGATGTCGGTCGCTTGACCGGTTACTGGAGTGGCGGCTACACCTATTGGGAAGGTGACAAGACCTCCAGCAACCACAGCCTGTCGTTCTCGCCGGTGTTGGTTTACGAGTTTGCCGGGCAGAACGTCAAACCCTACGTAGAGCTCGGTGTCGGTGTGGCGGTGTTCGCCAATACCGAAGTCGAAAACAACAACCTCGGCAATGCCTTTCAGTTCGAAGACCGTTTCGGCTTTGGTCTGCGCTTCGCGGGCGGGCATGAAGTCGGGGTTCGCGCGACGCACTATTCCAATGCCGGGATCAGCAGCCCGAACGACGGTGTAGAAAGCTACGCGCTTCACTACACCATGCCGCTGTAAAATTCGACTCAGTCAAATGTGGGAGCGGGCTTGCTCGCGAAGGCGATTTAGCATTCAACATTCATGTTGGCTGACAGTCTGCCTTCGCGAGCAAGCCCGCTCCCACATTGGATTTTCAGTGGCCTGACTTTCACCGATACGCCGTGGTAATCCCCTGGCGTTCGTCGATGCATTCCGGCGCGCCCATCTCGAATTCCCGGCAGATCAGCGGCCGTTTTTCGTAGATGGTGCACATCATGGTGTTGCGATCCAGCGCGGCGCACCAGCCGTCGTCCAGACGCAGCATGACTTCCCCACCCCAATCATCCGTATCGATAAATCGTTCGGGCACACCCGTGTCGGTGATCAGCATGACTTCGAGCTGACAGCAACAGGCTGCGCAGGTCGAGCAAGTGACCGCCGGTTCGGCGATTTGCGTATGGGGAATGGTTTTCATGGGGCGCAGTGTAAGGCAGTGGACCGGCGCTGTGTGAAAGGCCTGACGGACGCTTGCTAACCACAGAAGCGCTCAGCAGCGTCCGAGGCCACCTCTCGCTACTTCACGGTATGTCCCTGGTCGGCGGATTGCTGCGCACCATGCGCTTGCCAATCTCCAGTTTTAGCCGCTCAGGCAGTTTCGATAACGGCCACAGGGCTGCCATTAACATGGCCGGTAAGGCGATTTCCAGGGGACGGTTTTTGAGCTGCTCGAAAATGTGCCGTGCCGCTTTATCCACCGGCCAACTGAGGGGCATCGGGAAATCGTTGTTCTCTGTCTGTGGCGTGTCGACAAACCCCGGGCTGACCACGGTGACTTCGATGCCTTCGGGGGCCAGATCGATGCGCAGGGATTCGAACAGGTAACGCAGCCCGGCCTTCGACGTGCCATGCGCTTCATCCCTTGGCAACGGAATGTAGGTCACAGAACTGGCGACACCCACCAGATGCGGCGCAGTACCCTGGCGCAGCAGCGGCAGGGCGGCTTCGATGCAATAGCTGCTGGCAAGCAGGTTGGTGCGCACCACGTGTTCGACGATCGAGGCGTCGAACTGCTTGGCATCCACGTATTCGCACGTGCCGGCATTGAGGATCACCGTGTCCAGCGAGCCCCAGTCCTGGGCAATCTGCTCGCCGATTTCGCGCACGGTCTGGCTGTTGGTCAGATCGCCCGCCACCACCAGTACTTGCCCCGGGTAACGCTGGGACAAGACTTTCAGGGGTGCCAACGTACGTGAGCTGACCGCCAGATGAGCGCCTGTTTTCAGTATTTCCTCGGCCAGGGCCGCGCCAATGCCGTTGCTGGCGCCGGTCAACCAATAGCGGCGTGGAGGTGCAAGACTCATCCCATTCTCCTTTTCAGCCAGGCAATCGCCCGACCCAATGCGGGTAAATGTTCATACAGCAGCGCCCCGGCATCGAAGTAGTCCCGGTGGCGATAAACCTTGTCGCGCCAGAGCAGGTGCGAGCAGCCATCGACTCGAATCAACTGGCCGTCAGCCAGGCGCGGATGGCGGTAACTCATGACCCAGCGCAGATAACCTTCGCCTTCAGCAATCTGGTCGAAGCCGTGAAAATCAACGCGCAGTTCGCTGACGCCGGCGTACAGCTCGGCGAAATAGTCGTGTAGCTGCCCGAGGCCCTGCACTTCGTGAAGCGGGTCGGTGTAGTGCACATCGTCGGTGTACAGCGCGTCGAGGTGTTGCAGATGGTCCTTGTCCAACGCCGCGAACTGCCGGGCAAAGCGCCGCAGGAAATCACTCATGGCCACCTCCGGCATGCTCGCGTGGCGGCAGATTCTTGAACGCCGCCAGCGCCCGTTGCCGCGACGTACTCAGATTGACGATGGGCGACGGATAATCCGCGACGCCGAACAACCCGCCGACGTTCGCCGGGTTATGCACCTGTTTTTTATCCAACCCGGCCAGTTCCGGCAGCCAGTGCTTGATGAACAGGCCGTCGGCGTCGAATTTTTCCGACTGGCTCAGCGGGTTGAAAATCCGGAAGTAGGGCGCCGAATCGGTGCCGGTGGACGAACTCCACTGCCAGCCACCGTTGTTCGCGGCGAGGTCGCCATCAATCAGGTGACGCATGAAAAAGCGCTCACCTTCACGCCAGTCAATCAGCAGATTCTTGGTCAGGAACATCGCTACCAGCATGCGCAAGCGGTTGTGCATCCAGCCGGTTTCAAGCAATTGGCGCATGGCTGCGTCGATGATCGGCAGGCCGGTACGGGCTTCTTTCCAGGCCGCGAGTTCGTCGGGCGCATCACGCCAGGCCAGGGCTTCGGTTTCCGGGCGAAAGGCGCGGTGGCGGGACACCCGTGGGTAGCCCACCAGAATGTGTTTGTAGAACTCGCGCCACAGCAGTTCATTGATCCAGGTGACGGCGCCAACCTTGCCGCTCTCGAACTCACCCTGATTACTGTGCAGGGCCGCGTGCAGGCACTGACGCGGGGAAATCACGCCCGCAGCGAGATAAGCCGAGAGCTGGCTGGTGCCGGGTTTCGCCGGGAAGTCGCGTTCGCTTTTGTAGTAGTCGATCTGGGCATCGGCAAAGGTCTCAAGCCGGCGTCGGGCTTCGGTTTCACCGGCCGGCCAGAGGGCACGCAAACCGTCGCTGGGCGTGTCGAAGCCCTCGACGCTGGCGGGGATTGTGTCGCTGGCGATGTTCAGCGGGGCTTGAACCATCGGCTTGCTCACCCGGTTCGGCAGTGATCGGTGCAGGCGTTCGTAGCAGACCTTGCGGAACTGGCTGAAGACCTGGAAATAGGTGCCGCTTTTGGTCAGCACGGTGCCGGGCTTGAACAGCAGCTGGTCGAGGTAGCTGTGAAAGTCGATACCGTGAGCGTTCAGTGTTTCGGCGACCGCTGCATCGCGGCGGGTTTCGTGAATGCCGTATTCCTCATTGACGTGCACCGCGTCGATGTTCAACTGCTGGCAAAGATCGAGCAGCACGGCCGGTGCTTGATCCCAACGCGATGCCTCGCGGATCAGCAGCGGGATGTTCAATTCGCTCAATGCCTGGCTCAACTCGCGGAGGTTACGCAGCCAGAAATCCACTTTGCACGGGGCGTCATCGTGTTCGCACCATTGCTCCGGGCTCAGCAAGTACACCGCCACACTCGGGCCGTGGGCAGCGGCGGCCGAGAGCGCGGTGTTGTCATGTAGGCGCAAGTCGCTGCGCAGCCAGATCAATTGCATGGTGGTGTCCGCACGAAACATTAGATAAGCCCGCGCTGAACCAGGTCCTGATGAGCCGACAGTGGATCTTCGGCCAGGAACACGTCAGCAATCGTGGTGGTTCTTGCGGACAACTCGGCGTGGTGGATGCACACCGTTGGCCCGGCAATCATTTTTGGGCAACTGATCCCATTCAAAAGTTTCGGCAGCTGCGCAAGGTTTATGGCTTTGCTGGAATACAGCAGTACGCCGCGGGCTTGCAGGTGATCAACCGCCAGCCCAAGTTCGCCGGCGGGCAGTGGCCAGTCGAACACCTCCACCGGGCAATCGACACTGCTGATCAGCCACGCGGTGAGCCACAGGTGAGGTTCCAGCGGCAGGTCCGATTGATTGACCAATAGGAGTGGCGCACTGCGCAACTGACGGTTGTTATGGTAGATGCGCGCGCCAAATTTGCTGCGTAACCAAGAGTAAAAAAATACCCGCTCCATTTGCGCGCCGAACTGGCCTTGCCAGCGTTTTTCCAGCTCCGCCAGCAGCGGCATCAACAGGTGTTCGCACAAGGTCCTGGGCGGATACAGCGCCATGGCCTGATTGACGGTGTCATCAAGGGCGCGCTCGTTCAGTTGCGTGACCGCTTGCAGCAGCGTCTGGCAAAGCACCTGCCAATCATTTTCGACGGGCTGGGTAAAGGCCTGCGGGGTATCGAGCAGTTGCTTGACCTGGCTGACGGCCACGCCGCGATTGAGCCAGGTCAGGATCGTCAGGATGCGTTGAACGTGTTCGACCGAGAACAGCCGATGGCCCTTGGGCGTGCGTTGCGGCACGATCAAGCCATATCGCCGTTCCCAGGCGCGCAGGGTGATGGCGTTTACGCCAGTCTGCCGGGCGACTTCACGGATCGGCAGCCAGCCGTCGTCGAGGGCTTTCTTGAAGTCGACGCCAAGGTCTTCGCTGGCGCTGCTGTCGAGTCGGGTTTTCATTAGATTGCGTTTCGCAGGCTGAGGTTTTCCGGGTGAGGTTGCAGGTAAACCTGCTGCGCGATGTACGGGTCCGGGTGTTGGCGAAAGTAGTGTTTGAGCAGGGTCAGCGGTACCACCAGCGGCACGATGCCGAGGCGGTATTGGCCAATGACGTGTTGCATTTCCTGTTTGTCTTCAGCGCTGATTGCCTGTTTGAGGTAGCCGCTGATGTGCTGCAAAACATTGGTATGAGTGCGGCGGGTGGCGCATTTTTTCAGGGCCGCCATCAACTCGCTGAAATAGCGTGAGCCGAGTTCGCTGGGGTCGGTCTGCCCCATGTTGCCCAGCAGGTTGCCCAGGGTTTTGTATTGCACCGGGTTGTGTGCCATCAGCAGGTATTTGTAGCGCGAGTGAAAGTCCGTGAGGCCGCGACGGCTCAGGCCTTCTTGCTGCAACTGTTGCCAGGCGCTGTAGGCGAACACGCGGGTGAGGAAGTTTTCCCGCAGGACCGGATCGTTCAGTCGGCCGTCTTCTTCCACCGGTAAATCCGGGTGCAGAGCACAGAACGCCCGGGCATAGATGCCACGACCACCGCCGTCCACCGGCGCGCCGTTGGCGTGGTAGACCTTGACCCGCTCCAGGCCGCAGGAAGGGGATTTCTGCATGAAAATGTAGCCGCAGATATCGCTCAGCTCCGCGGCCATTTTCTCGCCGTACTCGGCCAGTGGTTGGGTAACGTTAGTGGCGGGGGCGCGCGTGCCGATGGCCTGAGGATGATCGGGATCGCCCACCAAGCGGATAGGCGCTCGCGGAATGCCGAGGCCGATCGCGACTTCCGGACACACCGGCACGAAGTCGAAGTAGTCAGTGAGGACTTGGCTGCACAGCTGCGACGCCTTGTGCCCACCGTTAAAGCGCACCTCGGCACCCATCAGGCAGGCGCTGATCGCGATCTTCGGTTTTACAGGGGCGTGGGGCATCGAAGCACCTCGAATCTAAACCTGTACAGAGAAATTCTTCTGTACAACATGGACTTCATCATAGATTCAAAGGTGTACAAGTCAAATTATTTGTACAACTTTTATGAGGCCTTGTAGGAGCGAGCTTGCTCGCGAAAAACCAGAGAGCGCCACGGGAAATTTGAATGACAGCGTTATCGTTGACGACATCGCGAGCAAGCTCGCTCCTACAGGGATCGGGGGAGGTTTTACGGGTGGGCTGCTGCCCATGTCGACAGCAGCAAATGGCGTGGATCGATACGCTTCACTGCAGGTGCGCATGCAGGCGGCGGGCGGCTTCCTGGCCGCTGAGCCAGGCACCTTCGACGCGGCCGGACAGGCACCAGTCGCCACACACATACAACCCCAGGTCGGCATCGGCCAAAACAGCCCATTCATGGCTGCTGGCGGGGCGGGCGTAGAGCCAGCGGTGGGCCAGGCTGAAGCTCGGGGCGGGCATGGCGCTGTGCAGCAGCTCGGCAAAAGCGCCGTGCAATTGCTCGATCACCGCTTCCTTGGGTAAGTCGATGTGTTGCCGGCTCCAGGTGCTGGTGGCGTGCAGGACCCAGGTGTCCAGCGTGTTGTCGCGCCCGGGTTTGCTGCGGTTGCGCGCCAGCCAATCGAGCGGGCTGTCCTGCACGAAGCAGCCTTCCATGGGCGTATCCAACGGTGTTTCAAACGCCAGCGCGACCGCCCAGGTCGGATCCATTTTCACCCCGGCGGCGGCACCGGCGAGCTTCGGCGCAGAAGCCAGCAACGCGGTCGCTTGAGGCGCCGGCGTGGCGATCACCACATGGCTGAAAGGACCGTGGGTGAAGCCTTCGGCATCCTGCAGATGCCAGTGTTCTTCACCGCGATACACCTCGGTGATCCGGCAGGCGAAATGCACTTCGAGGTCGCCGAGCAAGCCACGCGTGATCGCACTCATGCGCGGCGTGCCGACCCAACGAGTCTGCTCATCTGGGGACAGGTTGAGCTGCCCGCCGTGGTAGGTGTAGAGCTGCGGCGTCCACTCGGCGACCCAGCCATTGGCTTGCCAGCGCGTGACTTCCGTCACAAAGCGGCGATCGCGGGCTGTGAAATATTGCGCGCCCATGTCCAGAGCACCCGCATCACTGCGCTTGCTCGACATGCGCCCGCCACTGCCGCGGCTTTTGTCAAAAAGTTGAACGACATGCCCGGTCTCGGTGAGCGCCTGGGCGGCTGAAAGCCCGGCGATGCCGGTGCCGATGATTGCGATAGGTACAGTCATAGGGGCCTCGTTTACCTTTCTGTACAGACTACGCCGTGGTTGAAACCTGTACAATATTGTTTTTTGGTATAACTTTTAGCGTTCTCGTTCTGACAGCTTGGCCTATGGTTAAACACAGAGCCTGCCCGATACCAAAGATCCCTGCTTATAAAAATAGACTAGTCATCAGGGTAAAACGCCACGCGAGGAAGAAGTCATGCACATATTGCTGACCGGCGGTACTGGTTTGATAGGACGTCAGCTTTGCCGACACTGGTTAAGTCAGGGACATCGGCTGACGGTCTTGAGCAGGACGCCTGATAAAGTTGCGAAAATATGCGGCGCTCAGGTCCGTGGCGTCGCACTGTTCGAAGACTTGGGCCAGGAACCGGTAGACGCCATCATCAACCTCGCGGGCGCACCGATTGCCGATCGACCCTGGACGTCGAAACGCAAAGCGTTGCTGTGGAGCAGTCGCATCACTCTGACGGAAACCCTGCTGGCCTGGCTCGAATCCCGTGAACAGAAACCGCAGGTATTGATCTCGGGCTCGGCCATTGGCTGGTATGGCGACGGCGGCGAGCGCGAGTTGACTGAAGCGTCTCCGCCCGTGATCGACGATTTCGCCAGTCAGTTGTGCATTGCCTGGGAAGAAACCGCGCAGCGTGCCGAGGCCTTGGGCATTCGGGTGATCCTGATACGCACGGGCCTGGTGTTGTCCGCCGAAGGCGGCTTTTTGTCGCGGCTGTTGCTGCCGTTCAAACTGGGGCTGGGCGGGCCTATCGGCAATGGTCGGCAGTGGATGCCGTGGATCCATATCAATGATCAAATCGCCCTGATTGATTTTCTTCTGCATCGCAACGAGGCCAGCGGTCCCTATAATGCCTGCGCGCCCAAACCGGTGCGCAATCGCGAATTCGCCAAGACCTTGGCGGGCGTGCTGCACCGCCCCTCGTTCATGCCGATGCCGGCCCTGGCCTTGAAAGTCGGGCTGGGCGAGTTGTCTCTGTTGTTGCTGGGAGGCCAGAAGGCCGTCCCGGCGCGCTTGCTGGAAGCGGGTTTTACGTTCCAGTTCACCGATTTGCGCGCGGCCCTGGACGATCTGTCCAGCCGCCTTTGAAATAGGACGTTGCATGACCGATCACGCGTTGCTTCTGGTCAACCTGGGTTCACCCGCCTCCACCTCGGTGGCGGATGTACGCAGCTACCTCAATCAATTTCTGATGGACCCGTATGTGATCGACCTGCCTTGGCCGGTGCGACGTTTGCTGGTGTCGCTGATCCTGTTCAAGCGGCCGGAGCAGTCGGCCCATGCCTACGCCTCGATCTGGTGGGAAGAGGGCTCGCCGCTGGTGGTGCTCAGCCGTCGTCTGCAAAAAGCCATGAGCACGCAGTGGACCCACGGCCCGGTGGACCTGGCGATGCGTTATGGCGAGCCGTCGATTGAGTCGGTGCTGGTGCGCATGGCCGGGCAGGGGATCAAGCGCATCACGTTGGCGCCGCTGTACCCGCAGTTCGCCGACAGCACCGTGACCACGGTGATTGAAGAAGCCAAACGGGTGGTGCGCGAGAACAACCTCAACGTGCAGTTTTCGATTCTCCAGCCGTTCTACGATCAGCCGGAATACCTCGATGCGCTGGTGGCCAGTGCCAGGCCGCATTTGCAGCAGGATCACGATCACCTGTTGTTAAGCTTTCACGGGTTGCCCGAGCGGCACCTGACCAAGATCGATCCTACGGGTCACCATTGTTTTAAAAGCGATAACTGCTGCATGACCGCCTCGCCAGAAGTATTGGCAACCTGCTACCGCGCTCAATGCCTGCGCACGGCCGCCGAGTTTGCCAAACGCATGGGGCTGCCGGACGGCAAGTGGTCGGTGTCGTTCCAGTCGCGTCTGGGCCGAGCGAAATGGATCGAACCCTACACCGAAGCGCGCCTCGATGAGTTGGCTGGAATGGGCGTGAGAAAAGTGCTGGTGATGTGCCCGGCGTTTGTCGCCGATTGCATCGAGACGCTGGAGGAGATTGGTGATCGCGGCAAAGAGCAATTCCGCGAGGCGGGAGGGGAAGAGTTGGTGCTGGTGCCGTGCCTTAACGATGATCCGCAGTGGGCGCAGGCGTTGAGCACCTTGTGCGAGCGAGCGCCGTTGGCGCTTTAAAAGCTTCGCGGGCAAGCCTCGCTCCTACAGGATGTCATCGTTGCATGGATCGACACAAAACCTGTAGGAGCGAGGCTTGCCCGCGAAAGCACTCTAAAGGCTGGTTACAGCAGTGACTCATTCGCCTTCTTGTGCTTCCAGCTGTCGTTCCCCGGCAGCAACAAATTCAGCGCAATCGCCGTCACCGCGCACAGCGCGATGCCTTTGAGGCCGAAGTCGTCCGGACCGGTGCCGGTGCCGACCAGCACGCCGCCAATCCCGAACACCAGCGTCACCGAGACAATCACCAGATTGCGCGCTTCGCCCAGGTCGATCTTGTGGCGAATCAGCGTGTTCATGCCCACCGCCGCGATCGAACCGAACAACAGGCACAGAATCCCGCCCATCACCGGCACCGGAATGCTTTGCAGCAGCGCGCCGAACTTGCCGATGAACGCCAGGCTGATGGCGAAAATCGCCGCCCAGGTCATGATTTTCGGGTTGTAGTTCTTGGTCAGCATCACCGCGCCCGTCACTTCGGCGTAGGTGGTGTTGGGTGGGCCGCCAAACAGACCGGCTGCGGTGGTGGCAATGCCATCGCCGAGCAGGGTGCGGTGCAGGCCAGGCTTCTTCAGGTAATCGCGCCCGGTCACGCTACCAACCGCAATCACGCCACCGATGTGCTCGATGGCCGGGGCCAGGGCCACCGGAACGATGAACAGAATCGCCTGCCAGTTGAACTCCGGCGCGGTGAAGTGCGGAATCGCGAACCACGGCGCGGCGGCAATTTTCGCGGTGTCGACCACGCCGAAATAGAACGCCATGCCAAAACCCACCAGCACACCGGAGATGATCGGCACCAGGCGGAAAATGCCTTTGCCGAACACCGCGACGATCAACGTGGTCAGCAGCGCCGGCATCGAGATCAGCATTGCCGTCTGGTAATGAATCAGCTCGGTGCCGTCGCCGGCCTTGCCCATCGCCATGTTGGCCGCGATCGGCGCCATGGCCAGGCCGATGGAGATGATGACCGGGCCAATCACCACCGGTGGCAGCAAACGGTCGATGAAACCGGTGCCTTTGATCTTCACCGCGAGGCCGAGGAAGGTGTAGACGAAACCCGCCGCCATCACACCGCCCATGGTCGCCGCGAGGCCGAACTGGCCCTTGGCGAGAATGATCGGGGTGATGAAGGCAAAGCTCGACGCCAGGAATACCGGGACCTGACGCCCGGTGACGATCTGGAACAGGATCGTCCCCAGGCCCGCAGTGAACAGCGCCACGTTCGGGTCGAGGCCGGTAATCAGCGGCATCAACACCAGGGCGCCGAAGGCCACGAACAGCATCTGTGCGCCGGACAGCACCGTGCGCCAGAGCGGATCGTTGAACTCTTGCTGCATGGTCACGCGTCCTTCTGCTTGGTGCCGAAGATCTTGTCACCGGCGTCGCCCAGGCCTGGGATGATGTAACCGTGTTCGTTGAGTCGTTCGTCGATGGACGCGGTGTAGATGGTCACGTCCGGGTGAGCCTTCTCCACGGCGGCGATGCCTTCAGGCGCGGCCACCAGCACCATCGCGCGGATATCGCGGCAACCGGCTTTTTTCAGCAGGTCGATGGTCGCGACCATGGAACTGCCGGTGGCGAGCATCGGGTCGATGATCATCGCCAGGCGTTCGTTGATTTCCGGGACCAGTTTTTCCAGGTAGGTGTGGGCTTGCAGGGTTTGTTCGTTGCGAGCCACGCCGACGGCGCTGACTTTGGCGCCCGGGATCAGGCTCAGCACGCCTTCGAGCATGCCGATGCCGGCGCGCAGGATCGGCACCACGGTGATTTTCTTGCCGGCGATTTTTTCGACCGACACGGTGCCGGCCCAACCCTGGATATCGTAGGTTTCAAGCGGCAGGTCTTTGGTGGCTTCATAAGTCAGCAGGGCACCGACTTCCTGAGCGAGCTCACGGAAGTTCTTGGTGCTGATGTCTGCACGGCGCATTAGGCCAAGTTTATGACGGATCAGCGGATGGCGGATCTCGAGGATGGGCATGGGGAAGGCTCCGGCGGCGGGCAAAAAAACCGGCCTAGATTAATCTATCCGAGGGTGTTGTCCTATAGACATAGAGTACGTTAGTCCACAAACGCTTGATCTGGCCTCGCTTGATGCGTACCTTTGCCGGCTTTTCCGAACCCGCCACCCCCTGGAGAGCGCCATGTCCGCTGATCTCGAGCATATCCGTCAAATCATGCGAGAGGCTGACTGCCTGTACACCGAAGCTGAAGTCGAGGCGGCCATCGCCCGCGTCGGTGCACACATCAACGAACAGCTGGCTGACAGTAATCCGGTGGTGTTTTGTGTGATGAACGGCGGGCTGATTTTCGCCGGCAAGCTGCTCACGCATCTGCAATTCCCGCTGGAAGCGTCCTACTTGCACGCCACCCGTTATCGCAATGAAACCAGCGGTGGCGACCTGTTCTGGAAAGCCAAGCCGGAAGTGTCGTTCATCGACCGTGACGTGCTGATCATCGACGACATCCTCGACGAAGGTCACACCCTGGGCGCGATCATCGACTTCTGCAAACACGCCGGCGCGCGCAAAGTGCACACCGCCGTGCTGATCGACAAGGACCACGACCGCAAGGCTCGCCCGGACCTGAAAGCCGATTTCGTCGGCCTGCCGTGCATCGACCGTTACATCTTCGGTTACGGCATGGACTACAAAGGCTACTGGCGCAACGCCAACGGGATTTTTGCCGTTAAAGGCATGTAACGGTAAGCCACCTATCCCCTGTGGGAGCGGGCTTGCTCGCGAAGGCGTCGTGTCAGTCAACATTGATACAGCTGACACACCGCTTTCGCGAGCAAGCCCGCTCCCACATGGGTTCTGTGTTCACAGATTCACTTTCGTAGACCCCATGCTACAGTGTTCGGCCCTGCCCTCCGGAGCCTGTCATGCGCTTTTTGATCCGCAGCTGCGCCGCCCTGTTGCTGACCTTCAGCCTGCCCCTGATGGCCGCCCCGGCGCCGATGCATGCGCAGTTCCTGCCGCCGGATGACCTGACCCTGCGTGACGCCGAACCCGAGCAGCAACAGCTGTTGCAGGTCACCGAGTATTCGGTGGTGGTCGGTAGCCAGCGTCAGTCCAATCAACAGCCGATTCCGGTCACCTCACCGTTGCTGATCCGCCTCAAGGGCAAATCCTTGAACAAGGGCGCGACCATCACGCAAGTGCTGGTCAACTTCGATGGCGAAAGCAAAAGCCTGAAAAAGCCGATCTACGACGAAAAGACCAAGACCCTGACGCTGTTTTACCCGATGGCGCAGTACCGGGTGGTGATCGACTTGCTGCGCAATGACACGGTGTATTGCCAGTTCCTCAGCTACGCCAATGGCCATGTCTGGGCCGATTTGCACACCGGCGCCGCTCGTCCGCGTTGAGCCCGGCGCCCAGTGAGGGGTAAACTGCCCGCCCCGTGAAATGTCTGCGAGCTGGAGTCGGCAATGCGTAAAGATAAGAAGCAAGTGATTGGTGACGAGATCGGCGATGCGCAGATCAAACTGTTCCTCGATTTCGAGCCGGTCGACGCCACTTCGCCGTCGCTGCACAAATTGATCAAGGCCTACCGCGGCCTGCGTATCGACGACTTCGAGCGTTTCCTGACGTTCTTCGTCGAAGCCGGTCTTGATCTGGATGGCAAGGATGAGCACGGCAATGACTTCGTCGCCCTGATCAAGGATCAGCGCAACGCGGCTGAATACATCGAGCTGATCGCCAAGGCGCGCGGCTAATCCTTGCCTCTGTAGGAGCCAGGCTTGCCGGCGAAGGCGTCCGTGAGATCGCTTTCGCCGGCAAGCCTGGCTCCTACAGAAGGCACAAAAAAAACGCCCCGCTCTCAATGAGAACGGGGCGTTTTTTATGCGGCCGAATCAAGCGTAGCTTTCGGTCTCATTGCTGGCGGCAACCAGTTCCAGCGCGACGTTGTTGTGCGCGTTGATCTTGCGATACAGCGCAGCGTCGGTTTCCAGGACTTTTTCCCGAGCCGGGAAAATTTCCGCCAACTTGGCGGCCCATTCGCCTTTGGCTTTGTTCGGGAAGCATTTTTCGATCAGTTCCAGCATGATCGAAACGGTCACCGACGCGCCTGGCGAAGCACCGAGCAGGGCGGCAAGGGTGCCGTCCTTGGCCGCGACCAGTTCGGTGCCGAACTGCAGGACGCCGCCCTTTTTCGGGTCTTTCTTGATGATCTGCACCCGCTGGCCGGCGACTTCCAGGCGCCAGTCTTCGGCTTTCGCCTCAGGGTAGAAACGGCGCAGGGAATCCAGGCGCTGCTCCATCGACTGCATCACTTCGCTGACCAGGTATTTGGTCAGGTCCATGTTGTTTTTCGCCACGGCCAGCATCGGGCCGATGTTGCCGGCACGAACCGACATCGGCAGGTCCATGAAGGAACCGTGCTTGAGGAACTTGGTGGTGAAACCGGCGTAAGGTCCGAACAGCAGCGACTTCTTGCCATCCACCACGCGGGTGTCCAGGTGCGGCACGGACATCGGTGGCGAACCCACGGCGGCCTGGCTGTAGACCTTGGCCTGGTGGTGCTTGACCACTTCCGGGTTGTCGCAACGCAACCATTGGCCACTGATCGGGAAACCGCCGAAGCCTTTGCTTTCCTCGATGCCCGAGGCCTGCAACAGCGGCAATGCCGCGCCGCCAGCGCCGAGGAAGACGAACTTGGCGTCGACTTCACGGGTGTTGCCGCTGTTGACGTCCTTGATGCTGACGGTCCAGCCGCCGCCGTTGCGTTTCAGGCCGGTGACGCGCTTGCAGTACTTGACCTGGGCATCGGGTGCGCTGGTCAGGTGCGACAGCAGTTGATTGGTCAGGGCGCCGAAGTTGACGTCGGTACCGTTCATCACACGGGTGGCGGCGACGACTTCGTCGGCCGGACGGCCCGGCATCATCAGCGGCATCCACTCGGCCATGGTGGCCTTGTCTTCGGTGTATTCCATGTCCGAGAAGGCGTGGTGCTTGCTCAATACCTTGAAGCGTTCCTTGAGGAAGGAAACGCCGCTGTCGCCCTGCACGAAGCTCAGGTGCGGCACCGGGCTGATGAACGTCTTGCACGAGCCGAAGGTGCCTTTCTTGGTCAGGTACGACCAGAACTGCTTCGACACCTCGAACTGGGTGTTGATGTGCACGGCCTTCTTGATGTCGACGGTGCCGTCGGCGGCCTGCGGCGTGTAATTGAGCTCACACAGCCCGGCGTGACCGGTACCGGCGTTGTTCCACGGGTTCGAACTCTCCGCAGCACCGGAATCCATCAGCTCGACGACTTCCAGCTTGATCGCGGGGTCGAGCTCTTTGAGCAGTACGGCAAGGGTGGCACTCATGATGCCGGCCCCAACCAGTACTACGTCGACTGCTTCGTTATGCGCCATTTAACGCGTCTCCAAAATCTGCAGCACCAAATTGTCGGCATGGCTGCCAGGCGTTCCGGGGCGTGTCAGTGATGCCCCTGGTACCCATGGCAGGATCGCCATGTCCGAATCTTCGCAATTTTTTGCAACTTCGACGGACGCTACCGGCCGGGCCTATGAGTGATATGAACTCATTTCAGCACACGACTGGCAATTCGACTTATGGTCGATACATCCGTTTGTGCAACCAAATCCGTAGTGGACAGGCGTCAGGCTCCGGTGTTCGAGGCGTACTCGGTCCTGTGTCGTTGGGCTGTTTCAGACGCTAATGGTGCATATTCAGACGCAAAACTATTCATTTGCTCGCCACACTCTTGTGAAGTTGTGAATACCCGTTTTTTTCACGCTCTTTTGAAGACGTGAACCTCAAAAAAGGGCTGCCCCTGCCTGGCACCGTGCCCGGATGGATTGCCGTCATGGGGTACATGACAGGCAAAACGGGCAAACAGCTCAGTGACCGAGCGTAATGACAGCTCTGCAGATTCGCGAAAAGTGGCGGTTTTACTTGAGGAACAGCAAGCGCGCCAGCTTCACTCGATCTGTGTGGGCGGCTCTCTGTGGGCGGTGCGGGGTGTCAATACCGAGGTATTGACGATGCTGCGAGGCCCGATCAGGAGACGTCCTTATAATCGGGGGGAGATTGTAGCGAAGAAACGCAGGGAAATGGTCGTGTTTAATGACTTTTATTAGGTGTTTGGTCAGCTGGTCAACAGTTGCTGAGCGCGCGCGCGTGGCTGGCGCTGGGTGACGCGGGCATTGGCGGGCAGTGGATGGTGCAACCAGTTGAGGCGGATTTCTTCGATTTCGACCCAACCGTCGCCCATTGGCTGGAGGCTGCACTGCTTGAAGGCCTGGCAGTGGCCATTGCTGTCGAGCAGGGCAAAGCAGCGATGCAGTGGGCGTGGCGCGAACAGCGAGATCAGATAGCGCATGGCGAAGTACCGTGTGAGGTGACTGCTGTGAAGATTGCCAGCGAGCCATGACATCAAAGTGTATGGGCGGTGACATCTCTGTGACAGGAACGCGGTCTGAAAGGCTTGTCGGACTTTTCCGTAATTGTGGCGCTGGTTCGCCGCCGTGGCGCCCCGCTATACTGCGGGCCTTAGTGCCTGATTCTGGAGAGAAGCGCATGTTGCAACGCCTGTTGTTCGGTTTGATCACTGTGACCAGTTTGACCCTGGTCGGCTGCGCCCACAGCCCGCAACAACTCAACCCGGAACCGAAGCTGACGACGCAGCTGGCCCCGGTCGGCCGCGGCCAGCCAGTGGTGGTGCGCGTGGTGGACGGTCGTCCGTCGCCAACCCTGGGCACCCGGGGTGGTCTGTACCCGGAAACCAGCGCGATCACCGTGCAGGGTGCGCAGATTCTGCCGAAGTTGCAGGCGCAGGCCGAAGCCGCCGTGCGGCTGTTGGGTTTCACCCCGACGACCAATGCGCTGAACGCTCCGCAACTGACCGTGACCCTGGCCGAGCTGAAGTATCAGTCGCCCAAAGAAGGCATGTATGTGACGGAGGCGACCATTGGCGCGACGTTCCGCTCCGATGTGCAGAATGCCAACCGTCGTTACAGCGGTCGTTATGGTGCGTCCCTGGACCAGCGTTTTGGTATGGCGCCAAATCAGGAAACTAACACCAAGCTGGTCAGCGACGTGTTGAGCGATGCGTTGACGCGTCTGTTCAAGGATCCGACGATTGGTCAGATTCTCAGCGAATAAGCGTTCGCTGAAGCTAAAAAGCCCGGTGCCAGCAATGGCCCCGGGCTTTTTAATGCCTGCCGATTCTTACAGGTTCACCCCGATCAAATGTGGGAGCGGGCTTGCTCGCGAAAGCGGTGTGTCAGCCGCATTAATGTTCACTGACACGACGCCTTCGCGAGCAAGCCCGCTCCCACATTGATTCAGTCGTGTGGCGCAGATTCGGGCCAGGCCGCTTACGAAGCGTGGCCCAGGACAGGAATCTGCCAAATGGTTTGTTATTTGTCGTAAATCTGCGGGCAGGCGGGGAGGCTTTCGGTAGAATCCGCGGCGCGGTCGTCGGTCCGGCGTCTGCTACCGCTGTTTTTGCTTGAGGTCCGAGATGTCGTTGCATTTGATGACGCTGTTTACCACCCATCCCGCCAAACTGATCAATTTGCTGGCGTTGCTGTTTGCCTTCCCGGGCGGGTGGCTGCTGCACGCTACGCGTCGTCGTGAGCAGCGCGCGTTGGCCAGCCTGGAAGCGCAAAGCCAGAGCCGGCGCATCGATGAGCCGACGCTGATGCTGGATGGTGCGACCCTGCGCATGAACCGGTTTTTCTATCGGTTCGGCTTCGCGTGCCTGGGGTTGGCGCTGCTGGTGTCGTGGATCAGCACGCGGGTCTGAATCGCTAAACGGCAAAAGATCGCAGCCTCGTTTCACTCGACAGCTCCTACAGAAAATGGTGTTTACCCTGTAGGAGCTGTCGAGTGAAACGAGGCTGCGATCTTTTGAGTTTGTTAAAACCCTACAGCGGCAATCCCGCTTTCACACGGTACTGATTGCGCACCGGCGTCGCATATTGCAGCACCAGGAACGGGCGATGCTCTTCAGGGCAAGCGTCCAGGCGTTGCTGCCATTGCTCCTGGGCCTTGGCCAATTCGTCCGCGCCAAACACCTCGGCAGCGTTCGGCACCTGCAATTGCGGGTCGGCCTCTTTCCACTGCGCATACGCCAGGTAATGCACCGGGAACAGGCGATAGCCGCCGAGGATCTGTCGGTCCATCTCGATCGCCAATTGCTTGGTGTCGTCGAACAGCTCGGTGATGGGCGCGGCAAAGTTCACGTGAACGCGACCCTTGTAGCCGGTAATGCCTTTGGCGATGCTCACATCGTCCTCGCCCGGCACTTTGGTGTAGCTGCCGGTGGTGGCGCGGATGAACAACTCGCGGGCCTTGGCCTGGTCACACGGATCATATTCATAACTGATCGAGACCGGCGTCAGGTTCAGCGAACGGATCACTTCGCCGAACGGCTCGTCCTTGCGGCTCATGTGGAACATCTTGAGGATCGCCGATTCGGTACGGTCGTCGCCATCCTTGGCCCGGCCTTCGGCCTGGGCGATCCAGATCGAGGCGCAATCGTTGCGGATCGAGTGGTTGATGTAGGCCGACAGCAGTTGGTACGCCGCCATCTTCTCGCGGCGACCGGTGATGGAGCGGTGCACGATAAAGCTCTTGTTCAGGCGCATCAGATCGCTGACGAAGGGCTTTTGCAGCAGGTTGTCGCCGATCGCGATGCGCGGTGTCGGCAGGCCGGCGTGGTACACGGCGTAGTTGACGAAGGCCGGGTCCATCACGATGTCGCGGTGGTTGGCGATGAACAGGTAGGCGCTGCCGGACTTGAACTGCTCGACACCGGTGTACGTCACCCCGTCCGTGGCGCGCTCGATGGTGTGGTCGACGTACATCTCGACTTTGTCCTGCAGCGTCGCCACCGAGGTGACGCCGGCGAACTCACGGCGCAGCCGATGAGCTATAAGGGGTTTGAGCATCCAGCCGAAAGCACCGGCAAAACGCGGGAAGCGGAAATGGATGAGAATATCTAGAAACGCCTTGTCGCCTAGCAGTCGGTCCAGCACCGCTGGGACTTCGCTGTCGTCGTAAGGTCGGATGGCATCGAATTCGCCCATCATGCTCTCTTGTTAGAAACGGCTAGGGTAAGTAAAGGTTTTGATCGAAAACCAACGGGGCACGGTCTGAAAAGGTAGCCAGACAAAAATAGCCCTGCAAATAGACCGGCGATTATACGCACAAGTCACCTGGGAGACCGCGATGCTGGAAACAGAGCGCTACGAATGTCCGTATTGTGGTGAAGAGGCTGAGGCCGTGCTGGATTTATCCGGAGGCGATCAGACCTATATCGAGGATTGTCCGGTGTGTTGTCGACCGATCACGTTCGTCCTGCAGACTGACGGTCAGGAATGGTTGCTCGAAGTTCATAGCGAAAACGAATGAAAGGGGCACCCCATGCAGCGAATCTACGAGCCGGAAAACCTCATGGAAGGCGAGTTGCTGCAAAGCATGTTGGCCAGCGAAGGCATCGAGGCGCACCTGGTGGGCCGGGATTTGGTGGGGGGCACTGGCGAATTGCCGATCTTCGGCCTGCTGGGGTTATCGGTGGATAACGACCAGGCGCAATACGCCCGGGAGTTGATCACCGCGTACAATGCCGCGCTGCCGATGCCCGGCGATGAGCCGGACAGTTTTCCCGGCACGCTGGTCTGTTAGGCTGGCGTTCGTTTTATCAAGAGCCGTGTTGCCCCATGTGTGGACGTTATGCCCTGTTTCGCTGGAACCCCGCCTTCGCGGCCCTGCCTGGCTTCCCTGCCGATCAGCAGGCCCAGTGGAATATTTCCCCCAATGATTCGGTGTTGATGCTGCGTGCCGGTGCGGACGGTCAGCGTGAGTTGGCCCGGGCGCGTTGGGGGCTGACGCCGCCGTGGCTGACCGACCTGTCCCGCACCCCGGCGCATGCCCGCGCCGAAACCGTGGCTGAACAACCGATGTTCCGCCAGGCCCTGCGCGAGCGCCGCTGCCTGTTGCCGGCCAATGGCTTCTACGAATGGCGCGGCACCACGCGCAAACGTCCGTATTGGCTGACGCCGGGGGAGGGCTCGGCGCTGTTTTTTGCGGCGATCTGGGAGGCGTATCCGGTGCAGGAGCAGGTGTGGCTGAGCACGGCGGTGATTACCCAGCCGGCGGCGAGTCAGCGTCGACCGCTGATCCTCGATGCGGCGGGGCAGGAGGCGTGGCTCGATCCCGAGACGCCGTTGCACGCCTTGCAGGCATTGCTCGCCAGTGAACCCGCGGCGTTGCGCGAGCGGGTATTGGCGAACATGGTCAATGATCCGAAGCTCAATGGGCCGGAGTGTTTGACCCCGGGTTAAATGGGCGCCTGTGCTGGCCCTTTCGCGAGCAAGCCCGCTCCCACATTAGATCGCGCCCGTTCAGGCAACTCGGTCAAATGTGGGAGCGGGCTTGCTCGCGAAGGGGCCCTTGGATCAAACCTTGAACTGATTGATCAACCGCCGCTGCTGTTCCGCCAATTTGGTCAGGTCCGCACTGGCCGCACTCGATTCATCCGCACCGCCGGCCACTTCATTGGCCACTTGCCCGATGTTGATCACGTTACGGTTGATGTCGTCCGCCACCGCACTCTGTTCCTCGGCCGCGCTGGCGATCTGGGTGTTCATGTCGTTGATCACCGACACCGCCTGCGTGATGGTCTCCAGCGCCTCGGCCGCTTTCGCCGCATGCTGCACGCTTTCGTCGGTGCGGTTCTGGCTGTCCTCCATGACCCGCACCACATCGCGGGTGCCTTGTTGCAGTTGCTGGATCATGGTCTGGATTTCTTCAGTGGCCTTCTGGGTTTTCTGCGCCAGGTTACGCACTTCGTCGGCCACCACCGCAAAACCACGGCCCTGTTCACCGGCCCGTGCCGCTTCGATGGCCGCGTTCAAGGCCAGCAGGTTGGTCTGTTCGGCGATGCCGCGAATGGCCGTGAGGATCGCGTTGATGTTCTCGCTGTCCTTGGCCAGGGTCTGCACCACGTTGACCGCCTTGCCGATTTCGATTGCCAGGACACCGATCGAATTCGACGTCTCGCGCACGATTTGCATGCCCTGCGCCGCGGCTTGATCCGCATGGCTGGCGGCTTGCGCGGCCTGGGTCGCGTTGCGCGCGACATCCTGGGCGGTGGCGGTCATTTCATGCACCGCGGTGGCGACCTGATCGATCTCGGCCATTTGCTTGTGCACACCGATGTTGGTGCGAATGGCGATGTCGGCGGTGTGTTCCGACGAGTCACTGACGCTCTGCACCGAGGTCACGACCTGGGTGATCATCGCCTGCAACTTGGCCAGGAACGTGTTGAAGCCTTTGGCGATCGAGCCCAGTTCGTCGGCGCGGTCGCTGGTCAGACGCCGGGTCAAGTCGCCTTCGCCCTGAGCGATGTCGTCGAGCATGGCCACCATTTGCTTGAGCGGACGGGCGATACCGTGGCCCACCAGCCAGATCACCAGCAAACCGATACCGGCAATCAACAGGCCGACCATGGCCATGCCGAAGGTGTCGGATTTGCGCTGGGTGTCCAGGTCGCCCTGGAGTTTTTGCAGGTCGGCCATTACGGCGTTCAACGGCAGTTGCAGCATCAGGGTCCAGCGAGCGTCGGTCTGGCCGATGCCGAACGGCAGGTACAACTCGATCCGGCCCTCGGTCTTGTCGACGGTGTAGGTGACTTCGCCGCGCTTGAGATTGGCCATGTTGGCGATCTGCTGGCTGCCGAGAATGTCGCTGACCTTCTCGCCGAATTTGCTCGGGTCCTTGGTGTAGGCGACGATCCGGCCGTTACCGCCAATCAGGGCCATTTCACCGGCGCCGCTGTAGAGTTTCTGGTTGGCGCCGAGGAGCATTTCCTGGATGAAGTTCACCGACAAGTCGGCGCCGACGATGCCCTGGAACGCGCCGTTGAGCATGATCGGTTCAATAAACGAGGCGAGCATGACGATTTTGTCGCCGACCTTGTAGGGCGCCGGATCGATCACGCAGGATTTTTTGGTCTCTTTCGAGCACAGGTAGTACTCGCTGGCGCGCACGCCGGTGGACAGGGTTTTCTGGTCGTCGACGTCCACCAGTTTGTCCAGGCCAAGCGTGCCGTCCTCATTGCGGAACCACCACGGCAGGAAGCGCCCGTTGCTGGCGTCGATGCCCACGACTTTAGTGTCGACGTAGGCGGCATCGTTATGGTCAAGGGCGTCTTTCTCCCAGCCGATGTAGGTGCCGAGGATTTTCGGGTTCTTGGCGACGTTTTCCTTGATCAGGCTGATCAACTGCTCACGGCTGAGGCTCAGCTGCGGCTGGCCGTCGGCGCCCGGTGTGCCGATCAATGCGTTTACCCGCACCAGCCCGCCGGCAATCAGCAACGGCGCTTCGAGTTCGCGCTGGATCTGGCTGACCTGGGTTTGCGCCAAGGAGGTCAGGCGCTGTTCGATGACTTGCTCGAATTGCGCCTGGGTCCTTTCCTGGACCATGTCTTGGGTCCGTGCACCGGAAAACAGCGCGTACAGCACCAGCGCTGCCACGACACTGAGAATGATGGCGCCGGCAAGGGCCGCCACGGAAAACTGGATCGACTTGAATTTCATGGGTGCTCCGCACGCAAGAGGACGTCTGCGGAGGTGTATCGGCCGCAGGTTCGGTGGCCATGAGCGGGGCAGGGCGAATTGGCTGTTTTGGAGTGCTTGATGTCGCAATTGAATCATTGCGGGCCGTTATCGGCCGTGGCGGGGGCTGTTTTGTGAATTTTTTCCTGCGGCCATGAGAGCTTTGTCTGAAATGTGCGTCTACTCCTCTGTTGTATCTGGCGTCGATACAATTCCACGCCTAGGATACGCGGCATGTTTTCAGGGAGTTTTTTGATGAACAAGACATTGGTTTTGTGTGCTCTAAGCGCCGGTTTGCTGCTCGCCGGTTGCCAGTCGGTCAACACCACCAGCGGTGGCGCGGTCGGCGTTGAGCGCAAGCAGTACATGTTTAGCATGCTGTCGACCGATGAGGTCAACCAGATGTACGCCCAGTCTTATCAAAAGACCGTTGGCGAGGCGACCACCAAAGGCGTGCTGGACAAGACCAGTAACGATGCCAGGCGCGTGCAGGCGATTGCCGACCGGCTAATTGCCCAGGCACCGGTGTTTCGTCCGGATTCGGCCCAATGGAAGTGGGAAGTCAACCTGATCAAGAGTGACGAGCTCAACGCCAACTGCGGGCCTGGCGGCAAGATCATTTTCTACACCGGTTTGATCGACAGTATGAAGCTGACCGACGATGAAATCGCCGCGATCATGGGCCATGAAATCGCCCACGCCCTGCGCGAGCATGGCCGTGAAGCGATGTCCAAGGCTTACGGGATCGAAATGGCCAAGCAAGGTGCGGGTGCGTTGTTCGGTCTGGGTCAGGACAGCCTGGCGCTGGCGGACACCGTGGCCAACTACGGCATGACCTTGCCGAACAGCCGCTCCAACGAAAACGAAGCGGACCTGATTGGCCTGGAACTGGCCGCTCGCGCCGGTTACAACCCGAATGCCGCTATTACGCTGTGGAACAAGATGAGCAAGGCCTCGGAAGGTTCGCCACCGGAGTTCATGAGCACTCACCCGGCGTCGTCCAGTCGGATTGCTTCGTTGCAGGCGGCGATTCCGAAAGTCATGCCGCTGTACGAGAAAGCCAAGAAGTCCTGATAGTCCTGCGGTGTTGCCGCTGACGCCTTCGCGAGCAAGCCCGCTCCCACACTGGATCTCCATTGTTCACAAATTTTGTGTTCACTGGAGATCAAATGTGGGAGCGGGCTTGCTCGCGAAGAACGATGACGCGGTGTTGCTGACCTACCGCATCAAACCCAGCCGCTGCTCTGCATCGCCTTGTACACCGCCACCACCGCCAGGATGAAGAACGCCGACGCCGCCAGGCGACGGATCAGCGTCAACGGCAATTTATCCGCCGCAAAATTACCCGCCAGTACCACCGGCACGTTGGCAATCAACATGCCCAGGGTGGTGCCGATAATCACCAGCCACAACTCCGGGTATTGCGCCGCGAGCATCACGGTCGCGATCTGCGTCTTGTCGCCGATTTCCGCGAGGAAGAAGGCAATCAGCGTGGTCAGGAACGGCCCGAACTTGCGGGCGGTGCTGGCTTCGTCGTCATCCATCTTGTCCGGCACCAGCGTCCACAACGCGGTTGCGGTGAAGCTCGCGGCGAGGATCCAGTGCAGCATCGCATCCGAGAAGAAACTGCCAACCCAGGCGCCTACCGCACCGGCTGCCGCGTGGTTGGCCAGGGTCGCGGCGACGATACCGGCGATGATCGGCCAGGGTTTGCGAAAGCGAGCGGCGAGAATGAGCGCGAGCAGTTGCGTCTTGTCGCCGATTTCGGCCAAGGCAACGATTGCGGTGGGAACGAGTAATGAATCCAGCATCAGGGTTTTCCTAAGGGGCGGGTCGACACGGCTATGACACGTACAGCCTCCCCGCCCCGGGTAAGGTGTTCGTGTCATAGGTCTTGTCAAACCCTGCGATCCGTCTGATGCGGACGCTTGGGTCGCATACGCCATGGTCTGTTGACCAAGTATGTTGACGTATGCCGGACGAGCATGGCGCTCGTGGGAGACTACTCCCCTAGGACGGAGCGGATTCTGCCTAGGCAAATCCGATTGAGCAAGTACAAATTTCTAGCCGCGTTTGGCCCGGTAAATCCTGAAACCCTGTCCTTCAGCCTTGATCGCGCACACCCCGAGGTGCTCTTCGATCAACGGTTGATACTTCAGGAAGCTGTTTGCGACCAAGCGCAGTTCGCCGCCATTTTTCAGATGTTTGGCCGCTTTTCGCAGCAAGTTCTCGGTGGCGAAATAGTCGGTGTGCACGCCGACATGGAACGGTGGATTGCTCAGAATTGCACTCAAACCCATGGGCGCCGCGTCGATACCGTCGCCGGTAATCACCTCGGCTTCCAGACCGTTGGCGGCCAATGTCAGGCGACTGCTGGCAGCGGCAAACGCATCGACATCAAGCAAAGTGACCTGGTTGTGCGGATAGCGACGCTTGACCGCCGCGCCCAACACACCGGCGCCACAACCAAAATCCAGCAAGTGACCGCTCGGCAGTTTGTCCAGATGCTCCAGCAGCAGTGCGCTGCCACGATCCAGGCGGCCATGGCTGAACACGCCTGGCAGGCTGATGACTTTCAATGGCCCTTCGGCCAAGGGAAGCTCATAGGTCTGGGCCAGGCTTTCCAGGGATTTGGCTTCTGGTGCATTGGCCACGGTGACCTGCCACAGCTGGCAATGCCGCGCGCTGTCGAGCTTGCGCGGTTTGCCGAGCGGGTTCAGTTGCTTGGACGCGCCTTCGATGCCGCTGCGTTTTTCGCCCACCAGGTACAACTCTTTTCCTGCCAGTTTCGAGGCAAGGGCGTTGAGGATGTAGTCAGTCAGGTCCTTGGACTTGGGCAGAAACACCACGGCCGTGTCGAACTCGCGCTCCGGTAGGTTCACGCCGAAATGGCTGCGGGCTTCGAAACGCGCGTCCAGCGCGGCCTGATCACCGGCATGCCAGCACCAGCCGTGGGCGTCGGGCAGGCGCCCCAGCAGATCATCGGCGGGCAAACCGGCCAGCAACACCGAACCCTGGAATAACTCGGCCTGACGAAGCAGTACTTCACTGCGCGGATCCATACTCTGCTCCTGTGAAAAAAAGTGCCGCAGTCTATCAACTGACGACCCGCAGCGCTTTACCGCTGAAGTATCCCTGCGCGTTTTCCGTCAACTGACCGACGATGCGCTGCCGTGCTTCGCGGCTGCCCCAGGCGTTGTGCGGGGTGACGATCAACCGTGGAATGTCGGCGGCCAGCAGCGGATTGCCGGCGGTCGGTGGCTCGACACTCAGCACGTCGGTGGCCGCGCCGCCGAGGTGACCGTTGCGCAAGGCATCGGCCAGGGCCTGTTCGTCGATCAAGCCGCCGCGCGCGGTGTTGACCACGAATGCACCGGGCTTCATCGACGCCAGTTCGCGGGCACCGATGAAGTGGCGGGTATGTTCGTTGAGCGGGCAGTGCAGGGTTAACGCGTCGATTTGCGGCAGCAGTTCAGCCAGCGGCAAACGATCCGGGCGGGCAGGGCGTCCGGGAATCTGCCCGAGCAGCACGCGCATGCCGAAGGCTTCGGCCAGTCGTGCAACCGCACCGCCCAGTTCGCCGTGACCGAGCAGGCCGAGGGTTTTGCCTTCCAGTTCGACGATCGGGTAATCCAGCAGACAGAACTGTTTGGCCTGCTGCCAGCGGCCTTCACCGACGGCTTTCTGATAGTCGGCCAGGCGCGTCGCCAGATTCAGCAGCAGCATGATCGTGTGCTGCGCCACCGATGGCGTGCCGTAGCCCTGGCAATTGCACACGGTAATTCCGTGGGCGCGGGCGGCGGCGAGGTCGACATTGTTGGTGCCGGTGGCGGTGATCAGAATCAGCTTGAGCTCGGGGCTGGCGGCGATGGCGGCGGCGTCGATCAGGATTTTATTGCTGATGGCAACGGTGGCGCCCTTGAGGCGTTCGATTACCTGATCCGGCGTCGTCTGCGCGAACAGCTGCAAATCGTCGAAGCAAGCACGCAACGGGCTGAGGTCAAGGTCGCCCAGGTCCAGGGATGGGTGGTCGAGGAAAACGGCGCGGCGAGTGTTCGTGATCAACTGTACCTTTTGTGCAATGAACTGAAGGCGTAATCTGCCGAGCCTACCAGATGAAACAAATCGTTACGCACTAGGCCGAACGCTGAATCCTGTGGGAGCGGGCTTGCTCGCGAAGAGGGCGTGTCAGTTGACATAGATGTTGCCTGACTCACCGCATTCGCGAGCAAGCCCGCTCCCACAGGGACGACGTTTCATATCGACCGATCTGCCACAAAAGGACGCTCCATGTACTGGACAGAATTTTTGACCGTTGCCCTGATTCACCTGCTAGCCGTGGCCAGTCCCGGTCCGGACTTTGCCGTGGTGGTGCGGGAGAGCGTGACCCACG
Organism: Pseudomonas sp. NPDC086251; assembly: GCF_044746405.1. Taxonomy (NCBI): domain Bacteria; kingdom Pseudomonadati; phylum Pseudomonadota; class Gammaproteobacteria; order Pseudomonadales; family Pseudomonadaceae; genus Pseudomonas; species Pseudomonas sp. NPDC086251. Next base: position 44,196 of record NZ_JBIVBY010000023.1, on the reverse strand, counting down.
GTCGTCGCGCAGGCACCTGGACCGCGCTGGGCGTCGGCACGGCGATATTCCTGCACGTCGGTTATTCGCTGCTGGGCATCGGCCTGATCGTGTCCCAGTCGATCATGCTGTTCAATGCCTTGAAATGGGCCGCCGCCGCGTACCTGCTGTACATCGGCTACAAGGCCCTGCGCGCGCAACCGGCCAAACCGGTGACGGACGATCTGCACAAGGAAGAGGGCGAACGCACGGCGCGCGGCGCCTTCATGTCGGGGTTTGTGACCAACGGTCTGAACCCGAAAGCCACGCTGTTTTTCCTGTCATTGTTCACCGTGGTGATCAACCCGCACACGCCGCTGGCGGTGCAGGCGGGCTACGGCCTCTACCTCGCGGCGGCGACAGCGGTGTGGTTCTGCCTGGTGGCAAGGCTGTTCAGCCAGGCGCGGGTGCGTGCCGGCTTCGCGCGCATGGGCCACTGGTTCGACCGGACCATGGGCGTGGTGCTGATCGCCATCGGTGTGAAACTCGCGTTTACCGAGATGCATTGATCGCGCTAGGTGTTAGGGACAAGAGATACCCGCAGATGCTGGCGCAACGCTAGCATTTGCACGACTCTGCAAATCATTCCTTCGGCTGATTTGGTTGTCATGGAAGGGCACTAGAGTGCTTACTTTCAGCCAAGACCGTGCAGTCAGAAAAGGGACTCTTATGTTGCAGACTCGCGTTATTCCCCCAGCCGAGGGCGCTTACCAGTATCCGCTGTTGATCAAACGGCTGCTGATGTCCGGTGCTCGTTACGAGAAAACCCGCGAGATCGTTTACCGCGATCAGTTGCGCTACAGCTATCCGACCCTGATCGAGCGGGTCGCGCGGCTGGCCAACGTGCTGACGGCGGCCGGGGTCAAGCCCGGGGATACCGTGGCGGTGATGGACTGGGACAGCCATCGTTACCTGGAATGCATGTTTGCCATTCCGATGATCGGCGCGGTGATCCACACCATCAACGTGCGCCTGTCCCCGGAACAGATTCTCTACACGATGAACCACGCCGAGGACCGCTTCGTGCTGGTCAACAGCGAGTTCGTGGGGCTTTACAACGCAATTGCCGGGCACCTGACCACGGTTGAGAAAACCCTGCTGCTGACCGACTTGCCGGAAAAAACCGCCGACCTGCCAAACCTCATCGGCGAGTACGAGCAGTTGCTGGCGGCCGCGAGCCCGCAGTACGATTTCCAGGATTTCGACGAAAACTCGGTCGCGACCACCTTCTACACCACCGGCACCACCGGTAATCCCAAAGGCGTGTATTTCACCCATCGGCAGCTGGTGCTGCACACCATGGGCGTGTCGACCATCATGGGCGCCATCGACAGCGTGCGCCTGTTGGGCACCAACGACGTGTACATGCCGATTACGCCGATGTTCCATGTGCATGCCTGGGGCTTGCCGTACGTGGCGACCATGCTCGGGCTCAAGCAGGTGTATCCCGGTCGCTACGACCCGGAATACCTGGTGGAGTTGTGGCGCAAGGAGAAGGTCACCTTTTCCCACTGCGTGCCGACCATCCTGCAAATGGTCCTCAACGCCAAGGCTGCGCAAGGCACGGATTTCGGTGGCTGGAAAATCGTGATCGGTGGCAGTGCACTGAACCGCGCGCTGTACGAAGCCGCCAAGGCCAGGGGCATTCAGCTGACCGCCGCCTACGGCATGTCGGAAACCGGGCCGCTGGTGTCGTGCGCCCACCTCAACGACGAATTGATGGCCGGCACCGAAGACGAACGCACCACGTACCGGATCAAGGCCGGTGTGCCGGGGCCATTGGTCGAGGCGGCGATCGTCGACACCGACGGCAACTTCCTGCCCGCCGATGGCGAGACCCAGGGTGAACTGGTGCTGCGTGCGCCGTGGCTCACCGAGGGTTATTTCAATGAGCCGCAGAAGGGCGCGGAGCTCTGGTCCGGGGGCTGGCTGCACACCGGCGACGTGGCGACCCTGGACAGCATGGGCGTGATCGACATCCGTGACCGGATCAAGGACGTGATCAAGACCGGGGGCGAATGGATCTCCTCCCTGGACCTGGAAGACCTGATCAGTCGCCATGCAGCGGTACGCGAAGTAGCAGTGGTGGGGATTGCCGATCCACAGTGGGGCGAGCGGCCGTTTGCCTTGCTGGTGATCCGCGAGGGCCATGTGATCGGGGCCAAGGAACTCAAGGAGCACCTCAAGCCCTTTGTCGAGCTGGGGCACCTGAGCAAGTGGGCCATCCCGAGCCAGATCGCCCTTGTTACTGAAATTCCCAAGACCAGTGTCGGCAAACTCGACAAGAAGCGAATTCGCGTCGACATCACCGAATGGCAAGCCAACAACAGCACCTTCCTCTCGACGCTTTAAGCGTCATCTGGCGTGCCCGAAAAGGCACGCCAGCCCCACCAAGCAAGCGCTTGGCTTGTCAAATTCGAAAATTGAGCCATCCTTGCCGTGCCGACAGGTGTCGGACTGGCGAAAGGACTGTTCCAGAGTGGCTGGCAGCTGCAAATCACACTTTAGAGGGATCAAGCAGTACTACCTGCTGGCTATAGTCCGCTCAAGGATTTTTAAGAACGGAGCAAACGCACAAAACGGGGCGATGCAACTTTGGCATGACTTTGGGACACCTTGGTTCCCTGTCATCCACAGCGTTTTTAGAAGTGCTCACTGCCATAACAATAATGCACATGGAGAAGCGTCGATGACATCAGTAAACCAGTTCTGGCGCCGGGCGAAGCTGCCCCTGGCTGTCAGTCTTGCCTCTACGCTCGCCGGGCCAGCATTCGGCGTCAGTTTCAACGTTGGTGAAATCGAAGGTCAATTCGACTCATCCCTGTCGATCGGTGCCAGTTGGTCGACCGAGAACGCCAACAAGAACCTCATCGGCGTCAACAACGGTGGTCACGGCCTGTCCCAGACTTCCGATGACGGCCACTTGAACTTCAAGAGCGGCGAAACGTTCTCGAAAATCTTCAAGGGCATCCATGACCTTGAGTTGAAATACGGCGACACCGGCGTCTTCGTCCGTGGCAAATACTGGTACGACTTCGAACTCAAGGACGAAAGCCGTCCGTTCAAGGACATCAGCGACAGCAACCGCAAAGAAGGCGCCAAGTCCGCTGGCGGGCAGATCCTCGATGCCTTCGTCTACCACAACTACTCCATTGCCGATCAGCCGGGTTCCGTGCGTCTGGGCAAGCAGGTCGTGAGCTGGGGTGAAAGTACCTTCATCGGCAGCGGCATCAACTCGATCAACCCGATCGACGTTTCCGCATTCCGTCGCCCAGGTGCCGAGGTCAAGGAAGGCCTGATCCCGGTCAACATGTTCTACGTCTCGCAGAGCCTCACCGATACGCTCTCGGCCGAAGCCTTCTACCAGCTGGAATGGGACCAGACCGTCGTCGATAACTGCGGCACATTCTTCTCCCAGCCAGACATCATTGCCGACGGTTGCGACAACAACCTGCGCGTGCTGAACAAGCGTTCGACCCTGCCTGCCGCAGCACTCGGCCCGTTGACCGCCCTGGGCGTCGACGTCAACGAAGAAGGTGTGCTGGTGCGTCGTGGCCCGGATCGCGATGCGCGAGACAGCGGCCAGTGGGGCGCGTCCCTCAAGTACATGTTCGAACCGCTGGACACCGAGTTCGGTGCCTACTTCATGAACTACCACAGCCGTGCGCCGATCTTCAGCGCCACCGGTGCTCCTGCAGCGGCCTACGCCCGTGCAGCGGCCTTGCCGGCAGCGCTTCGGCCCCTGGCGCCACTGGTGGTCGCGGGTAACTCGAACTACTTCGTCGAGTACCCGGAAGACATCCGCCTCTACGGCTTGAGCTTCTCCACCACCCTGCCTACCGGTACGGCGTGGAGCGGTGAAGTCAGCTACCGTCCGAACGCACCGGTGCAGCTCAACTCCACCGACATTCTGTTCGCCGGTGTTCGTCCTTTGGGCGGCGCCCTGAGCAACGCTTCGCTGCTCACCGGCGTACCGGGTCAGGACCTGCACGGTTATCGTCGCAAGGAAGTCACCCAGTTCCAGACCACCCTGACGCACTTCTTCGATCAGGTCATGGGCGCGAGCCGTCTGACCCTCGTGGGCGAAGTGGGCGTGACCCATGTCGGCGGCCTGGAAAGCAGCTCCGACGTGCGTTATGGCCGCGATCCGGTCTACGGGCCAGGTGAACTGCCTCCTACCGGCGGTGCCAACACCTGCTCGGCGATCCTCAACACCAGCACCATCAACGGTGCGGGTCCTGGCGCTGCCACCAACAACCTCAGCCGCAACTGCACCAACGAAGGCTTCACCACGGCCACTTCGTGGGGCTACCGCGGTCGTGCCATCTGGGACTACAACGACGTATTCGCCGGCGTGAACCTCAAGCCGAACGTGGCCTGGTCCCACGACGTGAGCGGTTACTCGCCTGGCCCTGGCGGCAACTTCGAGGAAGGTCGCAAAGCGGTGAGCCTGGGCGTTGACGCCGAGTACCAGAACACCTACACCGCGAGCCTGGCATACACCAACTTCTTCGACGGCAAGTACACCACCGTGGATGACCGCGACTTCGTTGCGCTCAGCTTCGGCGTGAACTTCTAAGCACTGTATTTTCAGGACGAACGCACATATGAAAATAACAAAGAGTCTGTTCCACGTTGGTGTTCTGGGGCTTTCGCTGCTGGCGACCGGAGTAATGGCAGCGGTCCCTGCGGCTGAAGCGGACAAACTGGGCAAGAGCCTGACCCCGATGGGCGCCGAAATGGCCGGCAATGCCGACGGTTCGATCCCGGCCTGGAAACCGATGGCGAAAAACGCCGGCAGCGTCGACAGCAAAGGCTTCCTGTCCGACCCGTACGCCAGTGAAAAACCGTTGTTCACGATCACGGCGCAGAACGTCGATCAGTACAAGGACAAACTTGCACCGGGCCAGTACGCGATGTTCAAGCGCTACCCGGAAACCTTCAAAATGCCGGTCTACCCGTCGCATCGCGGCGCGACCGTGCCGGACGACGTGTTCGCTTCAATCAAGAAAAACGCCACCAGCACCAATCTGGTGTCCGGCGGCAACGGTCTGGAAAACTTCGAAACCGCGGTGCCGTTCCCGATTCCGAAGACTGGCGTCGAAGTCATCTGGAACCACATCACCCGCTATCGCGGTGGCAGCGTCACCCGTCTGGTGACCCAGGCCACGCCACAGCCGAACGGCTCGTTCAGCCTGGTGTACTTCCAGGATCAGTTCGTGTTCCGCGACAAGATGAAGGATTACGATCCGGCGAACCCGGGCAATATCCTGTTCTACTTCAAGCAGAAAGTGACCGCGCCGGCACGTCTGGCCGGTGGTGTGCTGCTGGTGCACGAAACCCTCGACCAGGTCAAAGAGCCGCGTTCGGCGTGGGTCTACAACGCCGGTCAGCGTCGTGTGCGTCGTGCGCCACAAGTGTCCTATGACGGGCCGGGTACCGCTGCCGATGGCCTGCGTACCTCCGACAACCTGGACATGTACAACGGTGCGCCGGATCGTTACGACTGGAAGCTCGAAGGCAAGAAAGAGATGTACATCGCCTCCGACAGCTACAAGCTCGACTCGCCGCAACTGAAGTACGCCGACATCATCAAGGCCGGTCACATCAACCAGGACCTGGCGCGTTACGAGCTGCGTCGGGTCTGGCATGTGGTGGCGACCTTGAAGGAAGGTCAGCGTCACATTTATGCCAAGCGTGACTTCTACATCGACGAGGACACCTGGCAAGCGGCCGTGATCGATCACTACGACGGTCGTAACCAACTCTGGCGTGTGGCGGAAGCTCACTCCCAGAACTACTACAACGTGCAAGTGCCTTGGTACACCCTGGAAACCTTGTACGACCTGCAATCGGGTCGTTACCTGGCGCTGGGTATGAAGAACGAAGAGAAATCGGCGTATGACTTCGGCTTCACCGCCACCACCAGCGACTTCACCCCGGCTGCGTTGCGTCAGGACGGTGTTCGCTAACCGGCACTGACAGAGGCCGCATCCTCGAAAAACGCCCCGACTGGTTCGGGGCTTTTTTTTTGCCTGAAAATCTTCGGCGTCGGCGATGGCCTCTTCGCGAGCAGGCTCGCTCCCGCAAGGGGAGCGCGGTCCACTGTGGGAGCGAGCCTGCTCGCGAAGGAGACGACACGGTCTGTCAGGAAAACTTCATCTGCGGGCCGACGCCTTCTGCTTGTATTCTTTTTGTAGCCATTTGTAGCAATAACCTTCATTCCCTCTTCGTTTACCGCTAGTCTGCGGACATCTGCAACGCCGCCAACAGCATTTCAAACAAGAGCCGGCCATGACTGATCTGTCTCCACTCCCAGGCCCTGCAAGCGTTGCCGTCGCCGCACTGGACGGGCGCTTTTTTCGGCCTCCGTTGCCCGACGGCCATGTGCTGCGGCCGCGTCTGTGCGAGCGCCTGAGTGCGGGGCTCGGTGGCAGGCTGTTGCTGGTCAGTGCTCCCGCCGGGTTCGGCAAGAGTTCGTTGGCGGTGGAGTTCTGCCAGGCCCTGCCGGCGCAATGGCGAAGTCTTTGGCTGGGGTTGAGTCCGCGAGACAGCGACCCGGGGCGTTTTCTTGAGCGGCTGCTCGAAGGCCTTCAGGATTATTTTCCGCAGATTGGCAGTCAGGCATTGGGTCTGCTGAAAATGCGTCAGCGCCATCAGCCGTTTGCCTTTGAAGAATGGCTGGACGGCTTGCTCGACGAGTTGGCCGTGCACCTGTCGACCAGTACGCCCTTGCTGCTGGTACTCGATGACTACCATCTGGCCCAGGGCCCGGTGCTTGATCGCTGCCTGCAGTTTTTCCTCAATCATCTGCCTGACGGCTTGCTGGTGATGGTCACCAGTCGGCAGCGGCCGGACTGGCATCTGGCGCGTCTGCGCCTGTCGCGGCAACTGCTGGAGTTGCATGAGCAGGACTTGCGCCTGACCCACGATGAAGCCTTGACCTTGCTCGACCGGCACAGCAGTTCCTTGCGCGGCGAAGCGCTGGAGAACCTGATCCAGCGCAGCGAAGGCTGGGTGGCCGGCCTGCGCTTCTGGCTGCTGGCGGCTTCCGAAGCAGGCAACGATGGCGCGCTGCCGCAATCCCTGCACGGTGGGGAAGGGCTGATCCGCGATTACCTGCTCGAAGAAGTCATTGATTGCCTGCCCGCCGAGGTGCAGTCATTCCTGTATGACACGGCGCCCCAGGAACGCTTTTGCAGCGAGCTGTGCGACGCCGTCCGCGACGCCCATGACAGTGCCGAGATCCTGCGGTTTTTGCTGGCGCATCAGGTGTTCCTGGTGCCGCTGGACGAAAACGGTCACTGGTATCGCTATCACCATTTGTTTTCCGATCTGCTGCGCACCCGGCCAACCACGCCGGCGATGGTGCCGGCCGCCAGCCTGCACTTGCGCGCCTGTCGCTGGTTCAATGCCCAAGGGCTGCTCGATGAGGCGGTGGAGCAGGCGTTGCGTGCCGGGCACCTGGATGTCGCGGCGAACCTGGTGCAGAACCTCTCTGAAGAACAGCTACTCGCCGAACAAAACGTCGGCATGTTGCTGCGCTGGAAAATGGACTTGCCCGACAGTCTGCTGATCAGCACGCCACGGCTGATCGTGCTCTACAGCTGGGCGTTGGGACTGGCCTGTCAGCTCGATGCCGCTGAAGAGCTGGCCAGTCACTTGAGCCGCTTCCTGCCGGCGCCGTCGGCCACCGCGCAGAAATCCATGCTGGCGCAATGGCTGGCCTTGAGCGGAATTATCGCCCGTGGGCGCGGCAATCGGGAGTTGACGCTGCTCTATTGCGCCGAAGCGCTGGAGAGCCTTCCGTGCAAACGTTACGGCCAGCGACTGATGTGCCTCTCGACCTTGTCCAACCTGGCCATTGCCGACGGCGACTTGTGGCGTGCACGTGGCTTGAACCGTGAATCCCTGGAGTTGGCGCAACGGGTCGGCAACCCGTTGTTCGAAGCGCTGGCCCATTACGACCGCGCTCGTGTGTTGCAGGCGCGCGGGGAAATTCTTCGTTCGCTGGATGAAGTGCGTCAAGGGCTTCAACGCCTGCAAGGGTTATCGCCGCAACGGTTGTACGCCGTGCGTGCCCGGCTGACCTTGTACGAGGGCTTTTTGCTGGCGCTGCGGTTGCAGCCACACGCCGCGCGGGTGCGGTTGCAGGCGGGTTTGAGCGAGGCGCGGGCCTGTCGCGATATCAGCGTATTGATCGGCCACTGCGTGATCGCCCGGCTTGAAGGCAGCAGCGGCGAGTTTGCCAAAGCCTTTGCCGAACTCGCCGAAGCCGAACGGCTGATGCACATCTGGGACGTACCGCCCATCTACTACCTGGCGATGATCACCCTGGTCAAATGCGAACTCTGGCTGACCCAGGGCCGCACCGATCTGGCCGAAGCCTGGCTGGCTCGTCTGGGCCAGACCTACAACGGTGAACACGCGGCAGCACCTCCGGAGTTTCATCCGCAACTGCCGCTGCATATCGAACTGCAACAAGCCTTGCTGGAAGTCATCCAGGGGCAACCGATGCTGGCCGAAGGACGACTGAACGCGTTGCTGGAGAACGGCCAACAAACCGGCAGGCAGCTGCTCAGCTTGATGGCGCTGACACAGAAAGTGACGTTGTTGCTGATGAGTGGACGCGAACCCGAGGCACGCAAGGCGCTGGGCCAGGCACTGGAAGCGGCGGCCGGGGGCGCGCTGCAGCCGTTTGACGGTTTGGTGACCGAGCATCCGGACTGGCTGCGTGGGCAACTTCAATTCGGTACGCCGACGCCCGTTTCCCAAAGCCTGGCAGAAAAGCTTCCGGCATTGGTTGCTCGTCCCGCGCTGGACTCGAGCCCGGCAGCGGAACAACTCAGCACACGGGAAATGGCGGTCCTGAGATTGATCGCCCAAGGCTGCTCGAACCAGGAGATCAGCGATCAGCTGTTTATCTCCCTGCACACGGTTAAAACCCATGCCAGCCATATCAACAGCAAGCTGGGGGTTGAACGGCGTACGCAGGCAGTGGCGCGAGCCAAGGAGTTAGGAGTGTTGGGCTAGATGAAATCCTGACGCACTCACCAAAGTAAAACGCCCCGAACCAGTCGGGGCGTTTTTCAGGGTGTTGCCGGTGTTATGCGGTCAAATCGCTTGCACTGAAGGTGTTGACGCCTACCAACTGGATTTCGAAGTCCGCGCCCAGGTCGCCATTGACGTTGCCGTAGAGCACATGGTCGACGAAACGCAGTTGGCCTGCACCGGTAAAGTCACCGGCGCCAATGAAGCTGAAGCCATTGAAACCACCGCTCAGCAAGTTGGCGTCGAACTTCGTCAGATCGATCTTATCGCCCTGCAGACTGCTGAAGTCGGTGATGACATCGCGATTGACGCCCGTGCCCATCTCGCTCACAGCACTGAAAACGAACTTATCGGCACCTGCACCGCCGGTGAGGATGTCGGCGCCTGCGCCACCGTCCAGGGTGTCGGAGTTGAAGTTGCCGGTCAGGGTGTTGTTCAGGCTATTGCCCAGGGCTGTGAAAGCCCCGTTGCCGAGCAACATCACGTTTTCGATGTTGTGCAGATTACTCAGATTGAGGTCGACGGTGGTCTGTGCCCAAGCGTTGAAGACGACGTTCAGGGTGTCGGTGCCTTCATTGACGTTTTCCTGGACCAGAGCCAGTTCGCCAGCCTGATCAAGGTAATAATTGTCGTTGCCCTTGCCACCGATCAGGGTGTCCACACCGGCGTCGCCATTGAGCCGGTTGTCGCCGTCGTTGCCGGTGATCACGTTGTTCGAGGCGTTGCCAAAGCCCTCGAGGTCGGCTGTACCGGTCAGCGTGAGGTTCTCCAGATTGGCGCCCAGGACGTAGCTCACCGAAGAGCGCACGGTGTCGATCCCACCGGCCGGGGCACTGGTCTCGACGACCACGTCACCAAAGTTGTCGACGATGTAAGTGTCGTTGCCATCGCCGCCGCTCATGATGTCCGCACCGAGGCCACCGTCCAGGACGTTGTCGCCGATGTAGCCGTTGATCACGTTATTCAGGGCGTTACCGGTGCCGTGGAGGTTGCCACTGCCCACCAGCATCAGGTTTTCGAGGTTAGCGCCCAAGGTGTAATCGACGGTGGAATAAATGGTGTCGATTTCGCTGGCCAAGGTACTGGTTTCGATGACCACATCGCCGACGTTGTCGACGTCGTAGCTGTCATTGCCGGCACCGCCGATCAGGGTGTCCGCACCGCCGCCGCCGACGAGGACGTTGTCAGCACTGTTGCCGGTCAGGATGTTGTTCAGGTCGTTGCCCGTCAAGTTAAAGGCACCAGCCCCGAGCAACAGCACGTTTTCGATATTCAGCAGGTTGCTCTGGTACAGGTTGACCATGCTCGGCGAGCCCGTAGGCTGGGTCACGGAGTTGTAGGTGATGTACAGGGTGTCGGTGCCTTCATTGGCGTTTTCCTGAACCATGTATAACTCTTCGGCTTGATCGAGACCGTAGTCGTCGTTGCCCTTGCCGCCGATCAGGGTGTCCACACCTCCGCCGCCATTGAGCTGGTTGTTGCCATCGTTGCCGATGATCACGTTGCCCTGGGCGTTGCCGATGCCATTGAGGTCGGCGGTGCCGGTCAGCGTGAGGTTCTCCACGTTGGCGCTCAGGGTGTAACTCACCGAAGAGCGCACGGTGTCGATTCCGCCCGCGAGGGTGTTGGTCTCGCTGATCACATCACCGATGTTGTCGACGATATAAGTGTCGTTGCCGGTGCCGCCGATCATGACGTCCGCGCCGGAGCCGCCATCGAGGAGGTTGTCGGCCGTGTTGCCGGTGAGGGTGTTGTTCAGGTTGTTGCCCAGCGCGGTGAAGGCGCCGGTGCCGAGCAACAGCACGTTTTCGACGTTCTGCAGGTTGCTCAGATTGAGGTCGACGATATCGGTCTGAGCCGTAGCGGCGTAGGTGATGAACAGGGTGTCAGTGCCTTCGCTGGCATTTTCCTGGACCAGGGCCAGTTCGCCGGCCTGATCCAGGCCGTAGTCGTCGTTGCCCTTGCCGCCGATCAGGGTATCCAGACCGGCACCGCCGTTAAGCTGGTTGTTGCCATCGTTACCGGTGATCACGTTGTCCAGGGCGTTGCCGATGCCATTGATGTTGGCCACGCCGGTCAGCATGAGGTTTTCCACGTTGGCGCTCAGGGTGTAGCTCATCGAAGTACGCACGGTGTCGATCCCACCGGTACTGGTCTCGCTGATCACGTCGCCGATGTTGTCGACGAGGTAGGTGTCGTTGCCATCGCCGCCGCTCATGACGTCGGCACCGAGGCCGCCGTCCAGGAGGTTGTCGCCGGCGTTGCCGGTGATGAAGTTGTTCAGAGTGTTGCCGGTGCCGTTGAGGTTGGCGCCGCCCACCAGTGTCAGGCTCTCGACGTTGGCACCCAAGGTGTAATCGATGTAGGAGTAGACCGTGTCAAACTCGTTGGCCAAGGTACTGGTCTCAATGACCGCATCGCCGATGTTGTCAACGACGTAACTGTCATTTCCGGCGCCACCGATCATGACGTCCGCACCGAGGCCGCCGTTGAGGAGGTTGTCGGCAGTGTTGCCCGTGAGGGTGTTGTTCAGGTCGTTACCCAACGCAATAAAAGCACCGGTGCCGAGCAACAGCACGTTTTCGACGTTCTGCAGGTTGCTCAGGCTCAGGTCGACGGTATTGCTCTGGGCCGTCGCTGCGTAGGTAATGAACAGCGTGTCGGTGCCTTCGCTGGCATTTTCCTGGACCAGGGCCAGTTCGCCGGCCTGATCCAGGCCATAGTCGTCGTTGCCCTTGCCGCCGATCAGGGTGTCCAGGCCGGCACCACCGTTGAGCTGGTTGTTGCCATCGTTACCGGTGATCACGTTGTCCAGGGCGTTACCGATGCCATTGATGTTGGCTACGCCGGTCAGCGTGAGGTTTTCCAGGTTGGCGCTCAGGGTGTAGCTCACTGAAGAGAACACGGTGTCGATTTCGCTGACCAACGTGCTGGTTTCACTGATCACATCGCCAATGTTGTCGACGATGTAGGTGTCGTTGCCTGCGCCGCCCACCAGATAATCAGTCCCCAGGCCGCCGTTCAGAATGTTACTGCCAGCGTTGCCGGTGATCATGTTGTTCAGGGCGTTGCCGGTGCCGTTGAGGTTGGCGCCGCCTGCGAGTGTCAGGTTGTCAAGGTTCGTGCCCAGGGTGTAATCGATGTAGGAGTAGACCGTGTCAAACTCGTTGGCCAAGGTACTGGTCTCAATGACCGCATCGCCGATGTTGTCAACGACGTAACTGTCATTTCCGGCGCCACCGATCATGACGTCCGCACCGAGGCCGCCGTTGAGGAGGTTGTCGGCAGCGTTGCCCGTGAGGGTGTTGTTCAAGTCGTTGCCCAGCGCGGTAAAGGCGCCGGTGCCGAGCAACAGCACGTTCTCGACGTTCTGCAGGTTGCTCAGGTTCAGGTCGACGGTGTTGCTCTGGGCCGTCGCTGCGTAGGTAATGAACAGGGTGTCGGTGCCTTCGCTGGCATTTTCCTGGACCAGAGCCAGCTCGCCGGCCTGATCAAGGCCGTAGTCGTCGTTGCCCTTGCCGCCGATCAGGGTGTCCAGGCCCGCGCCGCCATTGAGCTGGTTGTTGCCATCGTTACCGGTGATCACGTTGCCCTGGGCGTTGCCGATGCCATTGAGGTCGGCGGTGCCGGTCAGCGTGAGGTTCTCCAGGTTGGCGCTCAGGGTGTAACTCACCGAAGAGCGCACGGTGTCGATTCCGCCGGCGAGGGTGTTGCTCTCGCTGATCACATCACCGATGTTGTCGACGATATAAGTGTCGTTGCCATCGCCGCCACTCATGACGTCCGCACCGAGGCCGCCGTCCAGAACGTTGTTGGCACTGTTGCCGGTCAGGCTGTTGTTCAGGTTGTTGCCCAGCGCGGTGAAGGCGCCGGTGCCGAGCAACAGCACGTTTTCGACGTTCTGCAGGTTGCTCAGATTGAGGTCGACGACATCGGTCTGAGCCGTAGCGGCGTAGGTGATGAACAGGGTGTCAGTGCCTTCGCTGGCATTTTCCTGGACCAGGGCCAGTTCGCCGGCCTGATCCAGGCCGTAGTCGTCGTTGCCCTTGCCGCCGATCAGGGTATCCAGACCGGCACCGCCGTTAAGCTGGTTGTTGCCATCGTTACCGGTGATCACGTTGTCCAGGGCGTTGCCGATGCCATTGATGTTGGCCACGCCGGTCAGCATGAGGTTTTCCACGTTGGCGCTCAGGGTGTAGCTCATCGAAGTACGCACGGTGTCGATCCCACCGGTACTGGTCTCGCTGATCACATCGCCGATGTTGTCGACGAGGTAGGTGTCGTTGCCATCGCCGCCGCTCATGACGTCCGCACCGAGGCCGCCGTCCAGGAGGTTGTCGCCGGCGTTGCCGGTGATGAAGTTGTTCAGGGTGTTGCCGGTGCCGTTGAGGTTGGCGCCGCCCACCAGTGTCAGGCTTTCGACGTTGGCACCCAGGGTGTAATCGATGTAGGAGTAGACCGTGTCGAATTCGTTGGCCAAGGTACTGGTCTCAATGACCGCATCGCCGATGTTGTCGACGATGTAGGCGTCATTACCGGCGCCACCGATCATGACATCCGCACCGAGGCCGCCATTGAGAAGGTTACCTGCCGTGTTGCCGGTCAAGGTGTTGTTCAGGTTGTTGCCCAACACCGTAAAGTCCCCGCTGCCAAGCAACAGCACGTTCTCGACGTTCTGCAGATTGCTCAAATTAAGGTCGACGGTGTTGGTTTGTGCCGTGGCGTTGTAGGTGACGTAAAGGGTATCGATGCCTTCGTTGGCATTTTCCTGGACCAGGGCGAGTTCTCCGGCCTGATCGAGACCGTAGTCGTCGTTGCCCTTGCCGCCGATCAGGGTGTCCAGGCCGGCACCACCGTTGAGCTGGTTGTTGCCATCATTGCCGGTGATTATGTTGTTTGAGGCGTTGCCGACGCCGTAGATGTTGGCCGTGCCAGTCAGCGTCAGGTTTTCCACGTTGGCACTCAGGGTGTAGCTCACCGAGGAGAACACGGTGTCGGTCCCACTGCCCAACGTGTTGGTTTCAACGATTACGTCGCCGATGTTGTCGACGATGTAGGTATCGTTGCCCGCGCCGCCAGCCAGGTAGTCGGCGCCAATGCCGCCGTCCAGGATGTTGTTGTTGGCGCTACCGGTGATCACGTTGTTCAGGGCGTTGCCGGTGCCGTTGAGGTTGGCTCCGTCTACCAGGATCAGGTTCTCGACGTTGTTGCCCAAGGTGTAGTCGATGTAGGAATAGACCGTATCGATTTCCGACAACGATGTGCCACGCTCAATGACCACATCGCCGACGTTGTCGACAATGTAACTGTCATTGCCGGCGCCGCCATCCATGGTATCCGCGCCCGCCATGCCATTGAGCAAGTTACTCATCGCGTTGCCGATCAACGAGTCATCAAACGCCGAGCCATAAGCGTTTTCGATCTTGGCGCCAAAGGCAATCGCCAGCCCTTCATTGAAAGCATCGCCGTTCTGGTCGGTGAATGCTTTGCCGATCTGGCTGAACTGACCTTCATTGAGGTTGATGCGCACCGAGGCCAACTGGTTGCTGCCGTCGATACTATCGTTACCACCGGCGTCCCAGATGGTTTCGAACACCGATTGGGTCGGTGCCCAGGAATAAACGTTGTTGCCCGTCATCCAATTATTATTGGCGCCATAGAGGCTCTGGATCGCCAGAATGTCGAGCAGCATCGGGGTGGTAGGCAGGTAAGAGTAATTATTGTTGTAGCTCATGACGGTCAACGCAACGTCGTCCAGCGACGGATCGATCGTGGTCCAGTTTGTCCCCCCCGGCGCGAACGAGTGCTTGAGGCCGATGGAATGACCGATTTCATGGATGAACGTCATGAAGTCATAACTGCCTTTATCAGGCGTCAGGTCGTTGGTATTCGGTCCGATCCAGACATCGCCACCATTAGGGGTATCGGCCGGGTAATAAGCCCAGGCGGCCGCGTCGTCATCGAGCTGCGCATAACCACCGAAGCGTATATCGCCCACATTGAACGAAGTTTCGGAGATTTGCTGGAAGGTGATGTTGGCGACGGCACTCCATGCGGCGAGCGCACCGGTAGCCGCTGTCTGCTGCGCCGCCGTCAATGCGTACATGTCTTTGTACTCATTGTCGGCACTGTAGGTCGGGGCGAACTTGGAGGTGGCAGGTGATATAAAACTGTACGTCAGGCTGGTCACCGCCCCAGGCACGTACCACTTCGTGCTTTCCCATTGGAAACCGGAGATAAGACTGTCGACCGGTCCAAATCCGGTCAGTGAAGAAGTCGTGCTATAGCTGTAACCAGTGGGGCGTGGCAGGTGAAATTCCTGAGTTAGGCTGCGGCCCTTCCTGATGCGGCCGCTACAATCTGCAATTTTGCATGAGAAATAGCGCCATTGACATCATATGGCCACTATTTTTTTGATGAGCGCCGACGTATGGCAACCCCGGCCTTTTCTATCGGCCGCGCCCGTATAATCCTTAGGCCTTCAATTGTCTGTGTACACGTCTGCCTTGCCCTTCCCAGGACTCTTTATGGATACCGCAAAACCCACACTCATCCGCGAAACCTTCCCCGTCGGCCCGTTGCAGTGCAACTGCACGATCATTGGCGATCCGATTACCAAAAAGGCGATCGTGGTCGATCCGGGCGGCAATCACGAATTGATCCTGGCGCGGCTCGACGCGCTGGGCTTGAAGGTGGTCAGCATCATTCACACCCACGCGCACCTCGACCACTTCCTGGCTTCGGGTCAGTTGAAGGAGAAAACCGGCGCGACCCTGCATTTGCACAAGGAAGATCAATTCCTCTGGGACAATCTGGAGATGCAGTGCCAGATGTTCGGCGTTCCGTACATCCCTGTGCCGTCGCCGGATCGCTGGTTGGCCGATGATGAGGAATTGGCTTGCGGCTGTGGCGTTGCGTTGCACACGCCCGGTCATACGCCCGGTTCCATGAGCTTTTGGTTTTCAGAAGCTAAGCTGCTGATTGCCGGCGATACGCTGTTTCGGCGCGGGGTAGGGCGCACGGATTTGTGGGGTGGCGATCAGGCGACCATCGTGCGTTCGATCAAGCAGCGCCTGTATACCCTCGATGAAGAGGCGACCGTGGTGACCGGGCATGGTCCGGACACGAGGCTGGGCGATGAAATGCGTGAGAATCCTTTTGTCCGGGCTTAATTGTTACAGACGGAATTTTTGTCTGCCGAAATGATCCAACGCCCGCAAAGGCTGATGCCTTGTCCGTTGCACCACAGAATGCAAAAAAGTAGGAGCTCTACATGTTCACCACGCGTCGTTTGATTATTGTCGCTACCGCTGTGGCCTTGTTGTCTGGCTGCGCCTCGCCTAACCCTTACGACAACCAGGGTCAGGCTGATGGTGGCTCCACGGGCATGAGCAAAACCGCCAAGTACGGTGGCCTCGGCGCTCTCGCCGGCGCACTGGCTGGTGCCGCCATCGACCACAATAACCGTGGCAAGGGCGCGCTGATTGGCGCCGCAGTGGTCGGTGCTTCCGCTGCCGGTTACGGTTACTACGCCGACCAGCAAGAGAAGAAGCTGCGCGCCAGCATGGCCAACACCGGCGTTGAAGTGCAGCGCCAGGGCGATCAGATCAAGCTGATCATGCCAGGCAATATCACCTTCGCCACCGATTCGGCGAACATCGCATCGAGCTTCTATCAGCCGCTGAACAACCTGGCGGGCTCGCTCAAGGAGTTCAACCAGAACCAGATTGAAATCGTCGGCTACACCGACAGCACCGGCAGCCGCCAGCACAACATGGACCTGTCCCAGCGTCGCGCCCAGAGCGTGGCGACTTACCTGACGTCCCAAGGTGTGAGCGGCACCAACTTGAGCGCCCGTGGCGCAGGCCCGGACAACCCGGTTGCCAGCAACGGTGACGTCAATGGCCGGGCGCAAAACCGTCGCGTCGAAGTCAACCTGAAGGCGATTCCGGGTCAGCAGTATGGTGGTGCCCAGCAACCAGGCACTGTTCAGCAATACCCATAACACCGCAAAACCATTGTGGGAGCGGGCTTGCTCGCGAAGGCGGTGTGTCAGGCGATATTAACGTCGACTGACACACCGCCTTCGCGAGCAAGCCCGCTCCCACATTGGCATCTGCGTACCTAGTTGGCTTCTTTCACCGCACTGAGAAACGCACACGTACGCTCCTGCTGTGGATGCTCGAAGATCTGCGCCGGTGTGCCCTGTTCGTGAATCTGCCCCTTGTAGAAGAAGCACACGCGATCGGCAAACTCCCGGGCGAAGCCCATCTGGTGCGTGACCATCAACATGGTCAGGTTGTGTTCGGCACCCAGCTTGCGAATCACGTTGAGCACTTCGCCACACAGTTCCGGGTCGAGCGCCGAGGTCACTTCGTCGAACAGCATGACCTTGGGCCGCATCGCCAACGCCCGGGCAATCGCCACCCGCTGTTGCTGCCCGCCAGACAGTTGCGAAGGGTAATGCCCCAGCTTGCTGCCCAGCCCGACCAATTCCAGCAAGTCCGCCGCGCGCTCGCGCGCCTCCACGGGTTTCATGCCGAGCACCTGCACCGGCGCCTCGATCACATTTTGCAGCGCCGTCATGTGCGGAAACAGGTTGAAACTCTGAAACACCATGCCGATCTTGCCGCGCACACGGCGGATATGCCGATCGTTGGCCGGCACCAGCACGCCGTTGCGATTGGGCATGTGGGTCAGCAGGTCGTCCTCAATGCGGATTACGCCGTCATCGATGCCTTCGAGCGTCATCAGCACCCGCAGCAGCGTGGACTTGCCCGAACCGCTGGGGCCGATGATCGCGACTTTCTCGCCTGGCGTGACGTCCAGGTTCAAGTGATCGAGCACGGTGAAGTTGCCGTAGCTCTTGGTGACGTCCTGGAAGCTGACAATCGGTTTGGCCGTGTTGGGTGTCTGCATGGCCGTGGCCTCCTGCGGATGCAGCGGGGTCGGGTTGCTGCGCCGGGAAAGGTCGCTGGGTGTCGAGAGTGGAGAAGTCATTAGCGTAGCTCCAGGCGCACTTCAAGGCGCCGTACCAGATAAGCCAAAGCGATGCTCAGGGCGAGGAAAAACAGACCGACCATGGTGATCGGTTCCAGATAACGGAAGTTCTCGGAGCCGATGTTCTTGGCCTGCTGCATGATTTCCACCACGGTAATCGCCGACAGCACCGGCGTGTCCTTGAGCATCGCCACCAGGTAGTTGCCCAATGGCGGCAGGATCGGCCGCAAGGCCTGAGGCAGGATGATGTTGCGATAAGCACTGTACGGCGCGATGTTCAACGCCGTGACGGCCTCCCATTGCGCTCGCGGCACGGCGTCGAGACCACCGCGATAGACCTCGGCGATGTAGCAGGCGTAATGCAGGCCGATGCCGAGAATCCCCACTTGCATGGCGGTCATGCTGACGCCGTAGTTGGGCAGCACGTAGTAGAGGAAATACACCTGGATCAGCAGCGGCGTGCTGCGAATGAACTCGATCACTGCGGTGGCCGGCCATGCCAGCCAGACGCGGCGGCTGCGGCGGCCGATGGCCAGGAACAGCCCCAGGACAATGGCGATCAGGAAGCCGATCAGGGTAATGCCCACGGTGTTGAGCGAGGCGCGCAGCAAATCGGGCAGGATCTGCCAGGCATAGGTCCAGTCGAACAGGGTCATGACAGACCTCCACGCATCCGCCCGCGAGCCAGATGCCGTTCAATGCGGCGCATGCCGATGTTGATCGCTTGCGCCAGGACGAAGTACATCACCAGCGCCAGGCTGAAGATTTCCAGGGTCTGGAAGGTCGCCTGATCCAGTTGCCGCGCCCGAAAGCTCAGGTCGGACAAAGTGATCAGCGACACCAGCGAAGTGTTTTTCAGCAATTCGATCAGCAGGTTGGTGCCCGGCGGAATGGCCGCCAGCAACGCCTGCGGAAGAATGATCCGGCGAAAGCGTTTGTAACCGCTGAAGTTCAGCGCCGTCGACGCTTCGTACTGACCCTTGGCGACCGAGCTGATCGCACCGCGCATCACCTCCGCGCCGTAAGCGCCGATGTGCAGACCGAGGCCGACGATCGCTACGCTGTAAGGGCTCAGCTCAAGGTTGAACGGCGGCAGCGGCAGCACGAAAAACAGCCAGAACAATTGCACCAGCAACGACGTGCCGCGGAACACTTCAATGTAGGCAATGGAAAACCAGCGCAGTGGCCGCCAGGGCGACATGCGTCCGAGCGCCGCCAGAATGGCCGCGACAATCGCCAGTATCGAGCCGAAGAATGTCACCTGGAGCGTTACCCAGGCGCCTTGTATCAATAGCGGAAGTAATTCACCCATGATTCAACCTGGCCATCCGGATTAAGCAGGGAATAGGCATCGCACCAAGGCGCCATGCCTGTCTCGACTATTGAGCGCAGAGCTCGGCAGCCGTTTTGCTTGTCACGTTGGATTTGTCGAAGCCGAAAGGGGCGACCGCCTTGAGGTGCTCTTCGGAGCCCAGCCACTTTTTCAGTTCGGCATTGACCGCATCACGCAGGTCCTTGTCTTCCGGGCGGAAGGCGAGGGCGCCGTAGCCGATGTGCGACGGGTCGTCCTTGAACTCGGTGACGGCTTCGACTTTCTCGCCACCCTTGGCCGCCAGGCCTTTCATGGTCAGTTGGGTGCCCACGGCGGCATCGGCACGACCGGCGCGCACGGCTTGCAACTGGGCGGTGGTGTCCGGCACCTGAAGGATTTGCGCATCTTTCACGCCGGAATCCCGCGCATAGGCCAGGTTCACCGTGCCGGCCATGATCGCCAGTTTCACCTCAGGGTTCTTGGCGATGTCTTCATAGCTGTGCAGGTTCTTCGGGTTGCCTTTGGCGGTGAGCAGCGCGTCCGGCAGTTGATATTGCGGGTCGGTGAACAGCACCTGCTTGCAACGAGCCGGGGTGATGTACATGCCGGCGGCAATCACGTCGAAGCGCCCGGCGCGCAGACCGGGGATCAAAGAACCCCACTCGGTCAGCACACCGTCGACTTTCTTGATGCCCATTTTTTCGAAGATGGCCTTGGCGATTTCCGGTGATTCACCGGTGACCCTGCCGTCAGTTTCGGTAAAGGCGAACGGGGTTTCGTTGGCGTAACCGATGCGGATGCTGCTGTTCTGCTTGACGGTTTCCAGCGTGCTGGCGGCGTGGGCGCTGGCGGCCAGGCCGAACATCGCACACGCCACGAACAGGCGACGCAAAACATGGGTGCTGCGGGAAGGGGAATTGCTCATCGATAAAATCTCCTGTTTCTTGTGGACCCGTCGTTGACGGCTCTGTGGTAGGAGGCAGTGTGACAAGAGCAAAGCGTATAAGGACTGATCCCATTGATCGGGACACAGTTCCGATACAGGTCGATTGGTTTTGTTGTGGGGCTTGAATGACAGCCTGGGCATCGACCCTGGACCGAGCATACAAAAGCCCTGTGCATGATTGCATTGCACTAGGACAATTGCTTTGCATGGATTCTCGCGGGATGCTGTCCCGACGAGCACTGACGCGGGTTTTAGCGCTGATGGACAAGTGGAAAGCAGCATTGGAAATGGCCCGCAGCGGCGAGTCGAAATACAAGATCCTGGTGCAGGCGATCGCCGATGACATCGAGCAAGGTGTGTTGGCCAACGATCAGCGCCTGCCACCCCAGCGGCACGTGGCCGATGCCATGGGCATCAGCGTGCAGACGGTCACCAATGCCTATAAGGAACTGGAGCGTCAGGGCCTGGTGCGCTGCGAAGTCGGGCGCGGCAGCTTTGTCTCGCGGCGCATGAGCGATCGGGTGGCCACCTACATTCTCGACAGCCCGGAGCGGGCGCTGGTGGATTTCTCCATCACCCGAATCATGCACACCCGCGAGCATGACCAGTTCTGGCGTGAGACCTGTCGCGAGCTCAGCACTGAAGAAGACCAGCCGTGGATTCATGCGTTTCGTCCCATCGCCGGTTTCGAATCGCACCGCGAAGCGGCCATGCACTGGATTGCACGCCAGGGCCTGCGGGTCGAGCGCGATGACATCCTGATCACCAACGGCGCGGCCCACGGGATCTTCCTGGCGCTGGCGTCGCTGGCCGGCCCGGATGATGTGGTGCTCTGTGAAGGCGTCACCGACCACGGCGTGATCGGCAATTCCCAGGTGCTGGGGTTTACCCTCAAAGGCCTGGAGATGGACCGCTATGGCATCGACCCGGAACACTTCGAAGACATGTGCAGCAATGAGCGGATCACCGCGCTGGTCTGCACACCGAACCTGAACAATCCGACCACCAGCCTGATGCCCGACAGCCGCCGGCGTGAGATCGCCGACATCGCCCGGCGTTTCGGCGTGCACATCATCGAAGACGATGTGTACGGCCCGTTGCTGGACGAGCGTCGCGCGCCGCCGATCAGCCATTACCTGCCGGAACTGTCGTTCTATTGCACCAGCATGACCAAGTCGGTGCTGACCGGTTTACGCATCGGTTATCTGGTGGTGCCCAAGCGCCTGGCGCTGCGCACCGAGAGCATCTTGCGGGTCAACAGCTGGATGGCCACGCCGATGGTGTCCGAGATCGCGGCCCGCTGGATTCGTGACGGTCGCGCCGACACGCTGGTGGGCATCCAGCGCAAGCTGTTGAGCGGACGTCAGGCGATGGTCACTGAATACCTTGATGAATACCTGCTCGCCCAGCATCCCCATGCCTTGAATGCCTGGATCGGTATTCCGTCGCATTGGGAGCTCGACAGCCTGGTGCGAGCGTTGCGCCACAAGCATATTGCGGTGACTTCGCCCGACCCGTTCACCGTGCGCGGCACGCCTCGGCCACGGGCGGTGCGAGTGTGTGTCGGTGCTGAATGCAGTGATGAAGAAATGCGTGATGCGCTGATCGGCATGCGCGAGATCTTCGGTCAGTACCCGCAAATCCACGACTTTTGATCGGGGAGAAATCCCCGAAAAAGTTTATCGGCTAAATTGCCCTAGTACATTCATCGCGACAATCGAGCCCTCTTAGACTGCGCCCAACACCCACGTGGGAAGCGGTCATGTCAGCGCTGCAGCTAAACGATATTTACCTCGCTCGCCAACGAATCGAATCGCTGGTCCGGCGCACCCCCATGGAATTTTCGCCAAGCCTCTCGCAGCGCTTGGGCGTAGCGGTCTACCTCAAACTCGAATCCCAACAAATCACCGGCAGTTTCAAATTGCGCGGCGCGAGCAATGCCGTGGCGCAGCTCAGCGTCGAGCAAAAGGCTCGCGGCGTGGTGGCGGCGTCGACCGGCAATCACGGTCGTGCACTGGCGTATGCCGCGTCCCGGCAAGGGGTGAAGGCGACGATTTGCCTGTCGCATCTAGTGCCGGCGAATAAGGTCCAGGCGATTCGTGATCTGGGCGCCGAGGTGTGCATCGTCGGCCAGTCCCAGGACGATGCCCAGCGCGAGGCCGAACGAATGGCCAGCGAGCACGGCGCGACATTGCTGCCGCCCTTCGATCATCCGGCAATCATTGCCGGGCAGGGCACGCTGGGGCTGGAAATCCTCGAACAGCAGCCGGACGTGGCGCAGATTCTTGTGCCGTTATCCGGTGGCGGACTGTTTGCCGGCGTGGCGCTGGCAATCAAAAGCGCCAACCCGAACATCATCACCCACGGCATCAGCATGCAGCGCGGCGCGGCCATGCACGCCAGCCTAGCGGCCGGGCATCCGGTCGAAGTCGAAGAGCTGCCGACCCTCGCCGACTCGCTCGGTGGCGGCATCGGCCTGGATAACCGTTACACCTTCAGCATGACCCGCGACCTCTGCGATCACCTGCACCTGCTCAGCGAAACCTCCATCGCCAATGCCCTCCGCCATGCCTACCGCGAAGAGCGACTGGTGCTGGAAGGCGCGGCAGCGGTGGGGATTGCCGCGTTGCTCGATGGATTGATTGCGCCGCGTGGGCCGATGGTCGTGGTGGTGAGCGGACGCAACGTCGACATCGACCAGCATCTGCGCGTCCTCGCCGGCGCGGATGCCTGAACCCGAACAACAATCGACTGACTGGAGCGCAACGTAGATGAGTGCAATCACCTTATTGAGCGAAGCGGACCTGCGCGGCTGCGTGGCGCTGGATCTGCCGAGCATCGAAGCCATCGAACAGGCCTTTGTTTTGCTGGCTACTGCTGCTGTGGCGATGCCGCCGATCCTGCGTCTGGACATTCCGGAGCACAACGGCGAAGTGGACGTGAAGACCGCGTACCTGCCAGGTCTGGAGCGCTTTGCGATCAAGGTCAGTCCGGGCTTTTTCGACAACCCGAAACTTGGCCTGCCAAGCCTCAACGGCATGATGATGTTGCTCTCGGCGCGCACCGGTTTGCTCGACGCCTTGTTGCTGGATAACGGTTACCTGACCGCTGTGCGCACAGCGGCGGCCGGCGCGGTGGCGGCGCGGGCGCTTTCACGGGCCGACAGCCGTAGCGTGGGGCTGATCGGTGCCGGTGAGCAGGCGGCGTTGCAGCTTCAGGCATTGCGCCTGGTGCGGCCGATTGAAAGCGTTCGGGTCTGGGCACGTGACAGCGTCAAGGCCAAAGACTTCTGCGCTGAGCTGGCGCGCAATACCGGTCTGGCGATCCAGCCGTGCGCGACGGTCGATGAAGCGATGGCCGACGTCGACATCGCAATCACCTGCACCCCGAGCCGCGAACCGCTGATCGATGTGCGCCACTTGCACCCCGGCCTGCATATCACCGCCATGGGCTCGGACGCCGAACACAAAAACGAAATTTCTCCCCAGGCCCTGGCCAGGGTCGACCGCTACGTGGCGGATCGCTTGAGCCAGACCCGGCTCCTCGGCGAGTTGCATCACGCCCTGACGGCCGGCGTCATCAGCGACGAATCGAACCTGGCGGAACTGGGCCAGGTGCTGGCGGGCCAACGCCCCGGCCGCACCAGCGAAACACAAATCACCTTGTGCGACCTCACTGGCACCGGCGCGCAGGACACGGCCATGGCCAACCTGGCGTTCGAGCGCGCGCGCTCGGCCGGCAAGGGTTTTCAGTTCGGCAGCTAATCGGTTTTTTTCATCCGTGCGTCATTTATCAGAGGGCCTGTGCATGTCTCAGATAGTCGTCAATCTCCCGTTCCAACGGGAAGAGTACGCCCAGCGTCTGGCCAAGGTTCGAGCGGCCATGCAGGCGCAGGGCATCGAGCTGTTGCTGGTCACCGATCCGTCGAACATGGCCTGGCTGACCGGCTACGACGGTTGGTCGTTCTACGTTCACCAATGCGTGCTGCTGGCGCTCGACGGCGAACCGGTGTGGTTCGGTCGCGGGCAAGACGCCAACGGCGCCAAGCGCACGGTGTTCATGCAGCACGAGAACATCGTCGGTTATCCGGACATCTACGTGCAGTCCCGCGAGCGGCATCCGATGGATTACCTGTCGCGGGAAGTCATCAGTGCTCGCGGCTGGGACGCGCTGACCATCGGCGTGGAAATGGATAATTATTACTTCAGCGCCGCCGCTTACCTGTCGCTGAAGAAACACCTGCCGAAGGCCAATCTGATCGATGCGGTCGGGCTGGTGAACTGGCAACGGGCGATCAAGTCACCGCAGGAAATCGCCTACATGCGCATCGCCGCGCGCATCGTCGAAAACATGCACGGGCGAATCCTTGAGCGGATCGAGCCGGGCATGCGCAAAAACGAACTGGTCGCCGACATCTACAGCAGCGGCATCCTCGGTGCCGACGGCCATGGCGGCGATTACCCGGCCATCGTGCCGCTGTTGCCCACCGGTGCCGACGCCAGCGCGCCGCACCTGACCTGGGACGACACGCCGTTCGAAAAGGGCGCGGGCACGTTCTTCGAGATTGCCGGTTGCTACAAACGCTATCACTGCCCGCTGTCGCGCACGATCTACCTGGGCAAACCGCCGCAGCACTTTCTCGACGGCGAAAAAGCCGTGGTCGAAGGCATCGCCGCCGGGCTCGACGCGGCCAAACCAGGTAACACCACCGGTGACATCGCCGTGGCGTTTTTCAAGGTGCTGGAGAAATTCGGCATCCACAAGGACAGCCGTTGCGGTTACCCGATCGGGATCAGTTATCCGCCAGACTGGGGCGAGCGCACCATGAGCCTGCGTCCCGGCGACACCAGCGTGTTGCAACCGGGCATGACTTTCCACTTCATGCCGGGCCTGTGGATGGACGATTGGGGGCTGGAAATCACCGAAAGCATTTTGATCACCGACACCGGTGTCGAGACGCTGTGCAATGTGCCACGCCAACTGTTCGTGAAGGATTGAGCCATGAGCGAATTGCCTGATAACCCGATCAGCGCCACGGTGGATTTCGCCCGTGAAGGCGTGCAGCACGGCTTCCTCAAACTGCCGTACTCCCGGGACGATTCAGCCTGGGGCGCGGTGATGATTCCAGTCACGGTGATTGCGCGCGGTCAGGGTCCGACCGCGCTGCTCACCGGCGGTAATCACGGTGACGAATACGAAGGTCCGGTAGCGCTGAGCAAACTGGCGCAGGGCCTGACGGCCGCCGAAGTCACGGGGCGGGTGATTATCGTGCCGTTCATGAACACCCCGGCGTTTCATGCCGGTCGGCGTACGTCGCCGATCGACAAGGGCAATCTGAATCGCAGTTTCCCCGGTAAACCGGACGGCACGGTGACCGAGAAAATCGCCGATTACTTCACCCGCACCTTGTTGCCGCTGGCGGATATCGTGCTGGACATCCACTCCGGTGGCCGCACCCTGGATTTCCTGCCGTTCGCCGCGTGCCATGTGCTGCCGGATAAACAGCAGCAGGCGCAATGCGAGGCCGGCATGCGCGCGTTCAATGCGCCGTACAGCATGCGCATGCTGGAGCTGGACGCCGGGGCGATGTACGACACCGCCGCTGAACGCCAGGGCAAAGTCTTCGTGACCACCGAGTTGGGTGGCGGTGGCTCGTCCAGCGCACGCAGTGTGGCGATTGCCGAGCGCGGGGTGCGCAATTTGCTGGTGCATGCGGGGATTGTTGAAGGCGAAGTGCAGACGGGGCCGTCGATCATGCTCGACATGCCTGATGGCGATTGCTTCATTGCCAGCGAGCACGACGGCTTGCTGGAAATGTGCCGGGATTTGGGTGACAACGTGAGCCAAGGCGAAGTGATTGCCCGGGTTTACGACGCCTCCCGCACGGGTGTGGCACCGGTGGAATACCGCGCCGCTCGCAGTGGCTTGTTGGCAGCGCGGCACTTTCCGGGGCTAGTGCGCTGCGGCGATACCGTCGCCGTCATCGCCGATGTCCTGACCTAACACACATCCCCTGTGGGAGCGGGCTTGCTCGCGAATGCGGTGTGTCAGTCGACTTAAATGTTGAATGTCACTCAGCATTCGCGAGCAAGCCCGCTCCCACAGGTTCCTCATCGCACTGGAGATCGTCGGCCCATGCACAAACTCGATCGCTACGACCTGAAAATCCTGCGGATCCTCGCCGACGACGGGCGTATCACCAAGTCGAGCCTGGCCGAGGCGATCAACCTGTCGGTGACGCCGGCGTGGGAGCGCGTGCGCAAACTCGAAGCCCTGGGCCTGATCAAGGGTTACCGGGCGCAGATCGACTGGAACGCGGTGTTCAAAAGTCAGCAAGTGCTGGTGGAAATCACCCTGGCCCGGCACACCGCTCAGGACATGCGGCGTTTCGAGCAACGGATGAACGAGGCCACCGAAGTGGCGTTCTGTTACGCCACCGGTGGCGGTGTCGATTACATGGCCATGATCCAGGCCCCGGACATCGACCATTACCAGCGGTTTATCGACCAGTTGTTGCTCGACGACTTGGGCATCGAGCGCTACTTCACCTATATCGTCACCAAAACCATCAAGACCGCCGGCGCACTGCCGAGCGGACTCCCCCAAGAACCCTAAACCAGCGCAAATCCAATGTGGGAGCGGGCTTGCTCGCGAAGGCGGTGTGTCAGTCGACATTTGTGTTGCCTGATACACCGCCTTCGCGAGCAAGCCCGCTCCCACATTTGAATTTCGTTGGATTGAGATCGATATTCCACAGCGGTAATGCAGCAAAGCCCCACCGCAAAATCCTACTGTTTGCCGACGTCGAATCAGAAAAAACCGCCTGCCAAACCCCGCCAAACGCCAATTCTCCCATCCCACGTCGCCCTAACATGGCTTCACGCACACGGATTGGAGTGAACGCCATGACCTACAAACATCCACTGCTGTTCAAAGCACTCTGCTACGTCGATGGCCATTGGGTCCACAGCGACAGCGGCCACAGCATCGCCGTGCACAACCCGGCGGACCAGACGTTGATCGGCCATGTGCCGATGCTCGATCAGCCGCAAATCGTCGCCGCCGTCGACGCCGCGCACCGAGCCTTTACCGGTTGGCGCAAGCAAAGCCTCGAGGCACGCGGGGCGATTCTGCGGCGTTGGGCGGCGCTGATCCTTGAGCATCAGGAAGACCTCGCCCGAATTCTCAGCCAGGAACAAGGCAAGCCACTGGCCGAGTCCCGTGGCGAAATCGCCTACGCCGCGAGCTTCATTCCGTGGTTCGCCGAAGAAGCACGACGTCTGTATGGCCAGAACATCCCCAGCCACATTCCCGGCGCACAACTGGGCACCCTCAAGGAACCGGTCGGTGTCTGTGCGCTGCTGACGCCGTGGAATTTCCCGTCGGCCATGATCACCCGCAAAGCCGCCGCAGCACTGGCCGCCGGTTGCACCGTGGTGATCAAGCCGGCCCATGAAACACCGTTTTCGGCATTGGCCCTGGCGCAACTGGCGGAGGAGGCGGGTTTCCCGGCCGGCGTGTTCAACGTGGTGCTCGGCGAGCCGCAAATGGCCATGCAATCCCTGGTGCAGGACAGCCGCGTGCGTTCGGTCAGTTTCACCGGCTCGACCCGCGTCGGTAAGTTGGTGCTGCAAGCGGCGGCTCAGGATGTGAAGAAGGTCGCGCTGGAACTGGGCGGCAATGCGCCGTTCATTGTCTGCGCCGACGCCGATCTGCAGCTGGCGGTGAAAGTCGCAGTGCAAGCCAAGTTCCAGACCTCCGGCCAGGATTGCTGCGCGGCCAATCGGATCATGGTCGAGCGTTCGATCTACCCGGCATTTCTCCAGCAGTTTGCTGCGGCAGTGCGCGAACTGCGGGTCGGCCCGGCGCTGGTGGGCGGTCAGGAGCAACACGTCGACATCGGGCCGTTGATGCATCAGGCCGCATTCGACGTCACGGCCGAGCGGGTTGCCGATGCCATTGCGCTCGGTGCGCAACGCCTGGTCGGCGGCGAGGCCCATGCGCTCGGCGGCTTGTTCTACCAGCCGACGGTGCTGGCCGATGTCACCCCGCAGATGCGCATCTACCGCGAAGAGAATTTCGCACCGATCGCCGGGGTCATGCCGTTCGACACGATTGAGCAGGCGATCGAAATGGCCAACGACACCGAATACGGTTTGGCCGCCTACATTTGTTCCAACCGTCTGGACCTGATTTACCCTCTGATTCGCCGCCTCGACCACGCGATGGTTGCGGTCAACGGCGTCAAGTTCACCGGCCACCCGATCCCGTTCGGTGGCATGAAAGCCTCGGGGCTGGGCCGCGAAGGCGGCACCGAGGGCTTCGAAGCCTTTGTCGAAACCAAATACTTTTGCCTGCACCATCAAGGCCAGTTCTAAGGAGACATGCCATGAACCAAGAACTCGATACGCTGTTCGAACAAGACCGTGCGCACTTCATGCACCCCTCGACCCACGCCCATGACCACGCCAGCGGGGCGCTCAAGGGGCGCATCATCAAGAGCGCGTCGGGCATCCGTATTCGCGACCACGAGGGCCGCGATTTCATCGATGCGTTTGCCGGGCTGTACTGCGTGAACATCGGCTACGGCCGTACTGAAGTCGCCGACGCGATCTACAAGCAGGCCAAGGAACTGGCCTATTACCACACCTACATGGGCCACTCGACCGAAGCGATCATCGAGCTGTCCAGCCGCATCATGGACTGGGCGCCCGAGGGCATGAAAAAGGTCTATTACGGCCTGTCCGGTTCCGACGCCAACGAAACCCAGATCAAACTGGTGCGTTACTACAACAACGTGCTGGGCCGTCCGCAGAAGAAGAAAATCATCTCCCGCGACCGCGGATATCACGGCTCGGGGATCATGACCGGCAGCCTGACCGGCCTGCCAACGTTCCATCAGCATTTCGACCTGCCGTCCGAAGGCGTCAAGCACACCGTGTGCCCCCACTGGTACCGCAAGGCGCCGGCCGGCATGGATGAAGCGGCGTTCGTGCGCTATTGCGCCGACGAACTGGAAAAAATGATCCTGGCCGAAGGCCCGGACACCGTGGCCGCATTCATCGGTGAGCCGTTGATGGGCACCGGCGGCATCATCGTGCCGCCGGCCGGTTACTGGACGGCGATTCAAGCGGTACTGAATAAATACGACGTGTTGCTGATCGCCGACGAAGTGGTCTGCGCCTTTGGTCGCTTGGGTTCGAAGATGGGCAGCCAGCGGTACGGCATGCGCCCGGACCTGATCACCACGGCCAAAGGCCTGACCAGTGCTTACGCGCCGTTGTCGGCGGTGATCGTCGGCGAAAAGGTCTGGGACGTGATCGAAAAGGCCTCCGAATCCCAGGGCGCGATGGGCCATGGCTGGACGTACTCCGGGCATCCGATCTGTGCGGCGGCGGCGTTGGCCAACCTCGATATCCTTGAACGGGAAAACCTGACGGCCAACGCCGAGAAGGTCGGCAGCTACCTCAACCGTCGGTTGCGCGAAACCCTGGAAGGTCACCCGCTGGTGGGTGAAGTGCGTGGCGATGGCATGTTGGCCGCCGTCGAATTCATGGCGGACCGTGAGCAGCGCACGCCGTTCGATGCGGCCCTGAAGGTCGGCCCGAAAGTCTCGGCAGCCTGCCTGGAGCGCGGCATGATCGCCCGGGCGATGCCGCATGGCGACATTCTTGGTTTTGCACCGCCGTTGATCCTGACCGAGGAAGAAGCCGACTTGATCGTCGACATCACCAAGAGCGCGGTTGATCAGGTGGCTAGCGAGGTGCTTGGTTAAGCCTTTACTGGCCTGAGCTTTGTATTGCCTGATCGGGCCCCTTCGCGAGCAAGCCCGCTCCCACATTTAACTGGGTTCTCCCAAGGAGAATGCGACCAAACGTGGGAGCGGGCTTGCTCGCGAAGAGGCCCTGACAGGCACCAGAGAAATCGGATCAGAATGAAAAAGCCCCCGGACGAGTGATCATCCGGGGGCTTTTTGTGTCGCGCGAAACCTGATTACTTCTTCAGGCCGTAATGCTCATCAAGCATGCCCGGCGCGTTCGGGGCTTTTGGGGCGTAGTCGCGAGGCGGCTCCTGATTGCGCGGTGGCGTCAGACGTTCCCGTGGGGCCTGCGCCGCATCGGCGTGCAGGGAAGCCAGCAAGCGTTGACGGGTCTGCTCGTCCAGGGCCAGGCGGTTGGCACCCTCGGCGAGATGATCCTGCACTTCCTGATAGCTCTGAGTCAGTTTCTTGACCAGGTTTGCAGTGCTGTTGAAGTGGGTGACCACCTCGTTCTGATAACTGTCAAAACGTTCCTGAATGTCATCCAGCTGACGTTGCGTGCTGCTCGGCGCAGCGTTCGGCACCAGGCGAGCGATCAGGAAACCAATGGCGACACCCACAACCAGGGCAAGAGTCGGCAACAACCAAACTAAGAGCGAGTGTTCCACGAGTCCTTCCTCTATAAACGGCTTTGCTTTACGTTAACGGCTCGAACCTGCGCTGTATACCGCGATTCACTCGCAATAGATTGGCACAGACAATTTGCTAGACGAGTCGACCCGATTCGGGGTCACGGAGTTCCTTCCTTGCTTATGCGCGAAACCCCTGTAGTGATTGATGGCCCGGTCGGCCAACTGGAAGCCCTCTACCTGGATAATGAGCAGCCGCGCGGTATTGCGCTGATCTGCCATCCGAACCCGGTGCAGGGCGGCACCATGCTCAACAAAGTGGTCTCGACCCTGCAGCGCACCGCGCGCGACGCCGGTTTGATTACGTTGCGTTTCAATTACCGTGGCGTCGGCGCCAGCGAAGGCTCGCACGACATGGGCACTGGCGAAGTCGATGATGCCCAGGCCGCCGCCGAATGGCTGCGGGCCAAACACCCGGACTTGCCGCTGACCCTGTTCGGTTTCTCCTTCGGCGGCTTTGTGGCCGCCAGTCTCGGCGGGCGCCTGGAAGCCAAGGGCGAACAACTGAAACATTTGTTTATGGTCGCGCCTGCGGTCATGCGGTTGGGCGATCAGGATCAACTGCCGCAACACGGCGAGTTGACCCTGATCCAGCCGGAAACCGACGAAGTCATCGAACCGCAAGCGGTCTACGACTGGTCCGAGCAACTCGATCACCCCCATGAGCTGCTGAAAGTGGCAGAATGCGGACACTTTTTTCATGGCAAGCTGACCGATCTCAAAGATCTTATCCTGCCGCGTCTTTCGAATTGATTGCAGTCTGACAAGCGATTACCCATGACGACTCGTACCCGTATCCTCACCGGCATCACCACCACCGGCACGCCGCACCTGGGCAACTACGCCGGCGCCATCCGTCCGGCGATCCTGGCCAGCCGTGACAGCAATGCCGATTCGTTCTACTTCCTGGCCGACTACCACGCCCTGATCAAATGCGATGACCCGCTGCGCATCCAGCGCTCGCGTCTGGAAATCGCCGCGACCTGGCTGGCCGGTGGCCTCGACGTGGACCGCGTGACCTTCTACCGTCAGTCCGACATCCCGGAAATCCCCGAGCTGACCTGGCTGCTGACCTGCGTCGCCGCCAAGGGCCTGCTCAACCGCGCCCACGCCTACAAGGCCTCGGTGGACAAGAACGTCGAGACCGGCGAAGACCCGGATGCCGGCATCACCATGGGCTTGTACAGCTACCCGGTGCTGATGGCCGCGGACATCCTGATGTTCAACGCGCACAAGGTGCCGGTCGGGCGTGACCAGATCCAGCACGTGGAAATGGCCCGCGACATCGGCCAGCGGTTCAACCACCTGTTCGGCCAGGGCAAAGAATTCTTCACCATGCCCGAGGCGCTGATCGAAGAAAGCGTCGCCACGCTGCCAGGCCTCGACGGCCGCAAGATGTCGAAGAGCTACGACAACACCATTCCGTTGTTCAGCAGCGCCAAAGAGATGAAGGACGCGATTTCGCGGATCGTCACCGACTCTCGCGCGCCGGGCGAAGCCAAAGATCCAGACAACTCGCACCTGTTCACCCTGTTCCAGGCCTTCGCCACCCCGGCGCAGTCCGACGAGTTCCGCAGCGAACTGTTGCAGGGCCTGGGTTGGGGCGAGGCGAAAAATCGCCTGTTCCAATTGCTCGACAGCGAGCTGGGCGAGTCCCGCGAGCGTTATCACCAGTTGATCGAACGCCCGGCAGATCTGGAAGACATCCTGCAGACCGGCGCCAAAAAAGCCCGCTCGGTGGCCACGCCGTTCCTCCACGAACTGCGTGAAGCGGTCGGCCTGCGTTCTTTCGTCGCCCAGGCGCAAGTCGCTACAGCGACCAAGAAGAAAGCCGCGAAAGCCGCGCGTTTCGTCAGCTTCCGTGAAGACGACGGCAGTTTCCGCTTCCGCCTGCTGGCCGCCGATGGCGAGCAATTGCTGCTGTCGCGCCACTTCGCCGACGGCAAAACCGCCGGTCAGGTGACCAAGCAGCTGCAAGCAGGCCAGCCATTGGACGTGCGCAGCGAAGACCTGAGCTTCAGCGTCTGGCTGGAAGGCGAGTGTGTCGCCGACAGCCCGGCCTTCGCGGACAGCGCGGCTCGCGACGGCGCCATCGATGCCCTGCGGATCGCCCTGACTCCCGTCCAGGAATAAATCAACGGCTCAGTCCGACCAAGGGCTGATTGCCATTCCCACGGGCCGTCGCTACAGTGACGGCCCGTTTTTGTTGCCTTGCTAACGAATTATGACGCCCCTAGAACGATATCAAGCTGATCTGAAACGCCCGGAGTTCTTCCATGACGCCGCGCAGGAAACTGCGGTGCGCCATTTGCAGCGCCTGTACGACGATCTGGTCGCGGCCTCGCAAAGCAAGCCGGGCCTGTTCGGCAAACTGTTTGGCAAGAAAGACGCGGCACCGGTCAAGGGCCTGTACTTCTGGGGCGGCGTCGGCCGTGGCAAAACCTACCTGGTCGACACCTTCTTCGAAGCGCTGCCGTTCAAGGAAAAGGTCCGGACGCACTTCCACCGCTTCATGAAGCGCGTGCACGAAGAGATGAAAACCCTCGGCGGCGAGAAAAACCCGCTGACCATCATTGCCAAGCGCTTCTCTGACGAAGCCCGGGTGATCTGTTTCGATGAATTCTTCGTGTCCGACATCACCGACGCGATGATCCTCGGCACGCTGATGGAAGAACTGTTCAAGAACGGCGTGACCCTGGTCGCGACCTCGAACATCGTGCCGGACGGTCTGTACAAGGACGGCCTGCAACGTGCGCGCTTCTTGCCGGCCATTGCGCTGATCAAGCAGAACACCGAGATCGTCAACGTCGACAGCGGCGTCGATTATCGTCTGCGTCATCTTGAACAAGCGGAGTTGTTCCACTTCCCGCTCGACGAGGCGTCCCACGAAAGCCTGCGCAAGAGCTTCCGTGCCCTGACCCCGGAATGCACGGCAGCCATCGAAAACGATGTGTTGATGATCGAGAACCGCGAAATCCGTGCCTTGCGCACCTGCGATGACGTGGCCTGGTTCGACTTCCGCGAACTCTGCGACGGCCCGCGCAGCCAGAACGATTACATCGAGCTGGGCAAGATCTTCCACGCCGTGTTGCTCAGCGGTGTCGAGCAGATGAGCGTCACCACCGACGACATCGCCCGACGCTTTATCAACATGGTCGACGAGTTCTACGACCGTAACGTGAAGCTGATCATTTCTGCCGAAGTCGAGCTCAAAGACCTCTACACCGGCGGTCGCTTGAACTTCGAATTCCAGCGCACCCTTAGCCGCTTGCTGGAAATGCAGTCCCACGAATTCCTGTCTCGGGCGCATAAGCCGTAGGGGTTCGGAAAATGAAAAAGGCCTGCATTAGCAGGCCTTTTTTGTGCGCTGAAGAAATCCTGTGTGCCTGGTCGCAGATATCTGGCCCACCACAACTCCTGTGGGAGCGGGCTTGCTCGCGAAGCGGACTGACATTCAATGTTGATGTCGACTGACACACCGCTTTCGCGAGCAAGCCCGCTCCCACAGGGTTATGCATTTTTAGCCCGAGATACAGCCGGATGGCAGCGTGCGTCAGTTGGCGATCAAGAGTCCGATCACCGAAATGATCAGCAAGGTGCTGATGGCCATGGACAGGACATTACCGATGTAGGCATGCATGTAGGCCGGCACCCGCTGGGCAATGGCGCAGGCCAGGGGTGGCGCAATCAGTGCGCCCAGCAGTGCACTCGCGGTGATCACCTGCCAACTGCCGCCATACGTCAGAACGGCCGCCGGCACCACGGACACCAAGGGCACGTAGGTGGGATACCAGCCACGCAACATCCATTGCCGACGCCAGATCACCACCCCCAGCGCTGAGGTCAACGCCTGGGCGCCGATCAGCTGGGGCAACAGGCCCGAGCCGTAAGCGGGGCTCATAGGGTTCCAGGTGTAGGCCAGCAACGCACCGAGTATCAGGCCGAGGCTGGCCAGCTCATTGCCGAAGAACGGCGCTTCGGAAAAGTCGGCCAGCACCCGGCGCAAGCTCCAGACGACGCCATAGTCGGGTGTCTGGGTGATGACGGCGGCGGGCGGCGCTTCGGAGGGCTTTTCGCAGGACTCGGACTTCACCAGGCTCGGCAGGTAACGGCAAAGTACGAAGGCGAAGACGCTGGCGACCGCCATGCCCGAGACATTGCCGATCACCACGGGTAAACCCAGTGGATTGCACAGGTAGTTGACGAACAGCAGGCACGTCGGCGTGACCACCACGGCGCCCAGGATTGCGCCGTTGATCGTGACCTTCCAGCCTTTGCCGAACATCAGCACCATCGCCGCCGGCAGCGACACAAACGCCGCAAACGTCGGTTGCCAACTGGTGGCCGTGACCGTCCAGCCCCACAGCAGGTTACTCAGCAACAGCCCAAGCAACGAACTGGTCACCAGCCACGGCCATAATCCCGTCCCATAGGAAATGGCAAAACCTTGCCAGATCTTGCCCGTTCGATTCGCCCAATAAGCCAGATAAGCGCCGGCCAACAACCCTATTGAAGCGAACTCGTGTTTGTAGAACGCCACCTCGCTGATGTCGCCCAGTACCCAGCGCAACCAGGCATTCGGGTCGGGAAGGCTCGAGACCATGTCACTGTAGCTTGGCCAATGCGCTTCCCAGGCGGAACGGTAGGTGAATGAAAGCCAGACAATCAGCAGTGTCGTGACGAGCATTAGCAGGATGATCACACGATCCATCGGCGACCTGCCGGCCAGCCGGTTTCTTTCGGTTAGGGTTTCCATCAGTCATGCCCCCTAATCAGCGCGGCAGACAAGGGTGCTGGGTGTAACCGAGCATTTGATCGAAGAGATCGGTGCGACGATCGCGATGCAGATCGTTCAAGTTGTTCCAGATCGGCGCGCTGCGGGAGCTGGTCAGGTCGATATCGGCAAACAGGATTTCTTCCTTGTCCGCTGACGCCACTGCGCCAATCGGCCAGCCATGGGTGCCGGCAATCAATGAACAACCCAGGTAACGCGCCCCTCGCTCTTCGCCGATGCGGCTGGCGGCGGCAATAAACACGTTGTTAACGTGCGCAGCTGTCATGGTCAGGTACGACGCCATGCACTTGCCGGCGTCATCGAACAGCGGTGGGGGCGTCCACACCCAATTGTTCAGGGAGCAAATGATGTCCGCGCCTTGCTGGCTGAGGATGCGCGGCACTTCCGGGAACCAGATATCCCAGCAGATCAACAACCCGATACGGCCAATCGGCGTATCGAACACCGGGAAGCCCAGATCGCCCGGCGTGAACCACAGCTTCTCCAGGTTCCACAAATGGGCTTTGCGATACTTGCCGATAAAGCCGTCAGGCCCGACCAGAACGCCGGTGTTGAACAGCCGCATGCCGTCGCGCTCAGTCAAGCCGGCCACCAGGTAAACCTTGTGCTTGCGGGCAAAGTCCACCCAGATTTGCACACTCGGCCCGTCGGGAATCACCTCCGAATGGTCAAACGCATCTTGCCGATTGCTGAAGAAATAACCTGTGCTGCAAAGCTCGGGCAGCACGATGAGATTGGCACCGCCATTGACCGCCTCCAAGGCCAACTCCAGACCATGACGCAGATTACCGGCACGTTTCTCTTTGCCGACTTGTGGGTCGAATTGCACGACGGCTACACGCACAGGACTTGTTGGCTCACTCATTCTCGATGACCTCTTTTTATTGTTATTCACGCTGTTTAGTTGCGTGTTTATAAGAGGTGAAATGGCGTTTTTACGTAAGTCAGCGGCTTCCGTGTGAGCTGTAGTCCATGTCCGAAGATCGCGCAGGGCAGAGCGGCCGACTTTCGCTGTCGGGGCGCCAGGTGGCGTAATAGAGCGGTTGCGCAGAGATAGAACCAACGCGCAGAGCGCATTGGTTCTGGCGATGGAGCAGGGCGTCAGGTGCGGAGGCGGTAGTGCGGGTAGTCGCTCATGCAGAATCCACCGTTGAACACCGCTGCGGTTTTACTGCAGATATGAATCACCGCATCCACGGCGCCACGAAAGCAGGGCTCTGTCCAGCCGGCATCGACTGAAAACGATTCGCCGGAAAAATACAGGCCGGACACGTGGGAGAAATCCCGGTTGTACTTCATCAGGCTCACTGCGTCGTAGTAAGTGCCGGGTCTGTACAGCTTTGCGCAGCCCAAGGCGTTTCTGTCCGTCATCCAGCGTTGGACCAGGGCCTGTTCGGTTTGAATGTAGGGAGAAATTCTCTCCTGGATATTGGCGGAGTTCATCAGTATCCGGTCGAGTTCCTCTATGCACTTCGCCACCAGTTCCTGGTCGTTGAACAGCGCCAGTTTGGTGGCGTCATCCTCCCAGGTGTAACTTAACAAGATGCAGTCGTAGGGGTAACTATCGTTGTAGCGATAGCTGTAGACGTCGTGAATGAAACTGTCGGTGACAATGGCTTGCGGGATTCGGGTGTGACTTGAAAGGAAGGATTTATTTAAGGGTGCGTAGACTTTGCAACTGGTTTCCCAATGCGCTGTTTTGTACGCACTGATGATTGCGAACGGCAGCATCTGTTGATTGAAGTTTTCGAGCCGGATACCTGTTTCGATCAGCCATGAAGGCAGGGTCATGATGACCGCGTCAAAGTCGTCGAACAGTTCCTGCGATTGACAGGGCTGGCTGAATTTCCACGTGTAGTGGACGCGTATTTTTTGATCGTCCAGCTTCGTTAGTTTGCTGACGGATGAGTCGGTGTAAAAACCATCGCCTCTTTCAAGACAATGTTCGTAGAACGATGTGTGGGTGCTGTCGGTGTTCATGAACAGCAGGCATTCGTTCAGCGCCGCGAGGCCGATGTAGCGCGGGCTGTCGAAAGGCAGGCCCTTCGCGTCGAGAACAGTGTTGCTGTGCAAGAAGGGCGCGGGAAGCGGTTCGCCGCACGCATCGACCCGACCGTGAACCAGTTGCAGGCGGCTGCTGAACCCGAAAATGGCGGTGCGCAGCGGGTAGAGCGCACACACGTCATAAAAAGCGCCCCAGCTACCGTCGCCGATGCCTATCGAATAGAACAGGGTTGATTCGTGCGAGGTCATGCCCACTCCACCGAAATCCCCAGGTGTATCTTTGTCCCAGGTTTGCAATACCGGCATGCAGACCAGGTCGCGAAACGAAACGCGCTCGTACCGTTCGACAATGGCCACCCAGACAGCTTCCCATTCCGGCGTGGCGTATATCGGCGCAACCTGGCGAGTCATCCTGGCGGCAAAGGCTTTCCACTTGGCGTAAACCGTTTGCAGGGTCTCGTCGGGTGGAGGCGTCAAGCCGTCTTCGTTCGTCCAGATCAACATGTGCGGATCCGCACGATCACCCAGGCTGCCTTCCTGAAGATAAATCCCTGTCGAACTCACCCACCGGCTTCCCGGATTGGGGAAGTCCGATAGTGTCAGGTCAAATGCCTTGGCGTAGTAAGCCATCAGCGATCGACCCTCTTTGGGTGGCTCGTTTTCCCTGTTGAAGAAGGGCAGGCGCATGGCGCCCATCTCGAAAGGCGTATGACTTTCTTTAATGGGATGGCGGCCATGGACGGTCAGGTGTCTGCCGCCGATACGGGTCGATTGTTCGATCAGTGTCACGTCGGTAAAGCCGCAGCGATACAGTTCTCGGGCTGCAGTGAGTCCGGTAACGCCTGCGCCAATGATGCATATCTTATGCGTTGGATCAGTTGCCTTTGCTATACCGTGTTCTTGCTCAATCAATGCCCGGTAGTCAAAGCATAAGTCCGGCGGATTGGGGAATCGGCCTGCCCATTTATTTTTGGTCTGGGGACTTTCAATTTTATCGTTACATGAGAGAGACGGAGAATTGGTTTCTGTTGTCATTGTTGATCTTCCCTGAAGTGCAGCCAGCTGGCGGGAAGAATAGAGTGGGCTTTTCAGTCAGCGGCTCACAATCGTCCAAAGGACTTATTGGGTGCTCTGTGTTCCGTTTTTCATGTAAGGGAAATAATCACTTTGTCGTTAACTTTAAACATTATTGGTCTGTGCAGTTTAACTCTGAAACAGGCGCCGCCTGACCATTGTCGGGCGGCGCCTATATCAACCGTTATGCCGCTTGTTGAAACTGCTGCCGATACTGGTTCGGCGAGAGCTCGGTGTGCTGGCGGAACAAGCGCGCAAAGAAACTCGCATCGTCGTAACCGACTTCATAGCTGATGGTCTTGATGCTCTTGCGGCTGCCGGACAGCAAACCCTTGGCGGTCTCGATGCGCAGTCGTTGCAGGTAATGCAGCGGCTTGTCGCCCGTGGCGGTCTGGAAGCGGCGCATGAAGTTGCGGATGCTCATGCCGTGTTCGCGAGCCACGTCTTCGAAGCGGAATTTGTCGGCGAAGTGTTCTTCGAGCCAGTGCTGGATCTGCAGGATGATCACGTCTTGGTGCAGTTTCTGCCCGCCGAAACCGATTCGGCCCGGCGAATAGCTGCGCTGCACTTCATACAGAATGTCGCGGGCCACGGCCTGGGACACGTTGGCGCCACAGAAGCGTTCGATCAGGTAGATATACAGGTCGCAGGCCGACGTGGTGCCGCCCGCGCAATACAGGTTGTCAGCGTCGGTCAGGTGCTTGTCCTGATTGAGCTGAACCTTCGGGAAGCGCTCGGCAAACGCATTGAAGAAACGCCAGTAAGTGGTCGCTTCCTTGCCAT
Source organism: Pseudomonas sp. NPDC086251 (assembly GCF_044746405.1). NCBI lineage: Bacteria > Pseudomonadati > Pseudomonadota > Gammaproteobacteria > Pseudomonadales > Pseudomonadaceae > Pseudomonas > Pseudomonas sp. NPDC086251. The sequence continues at coordinate 4,764 of NZ_JBIVBY010000023.1, read as the reverse complement.
CGAGCAAGCCTGCCTCGGCGAGCCAGAACACCCCCGTGGCCTCGCCGCAGAGCACCGCGCCGCGCGCATGTTGCTGACGCAACCACGGCAGGACTTGTGGATAACGTTGGCACAGGGTTTCGAAATCGTCCCAGAAGGCCGGGAGGATGATGATGTCGGCGTTTTCCAGGCCGCCGTCCACCGGCATGATCACATCGCTGAAGCTGTTCACCGGTTTGCCGTCGGGGCTGACCAGCCGGGTTTCGAACGCCGGAGTCAGGCCGTGGCCCAGTTGTTTGCCGTAACGCAGGCTGGCCAGATGGAAAAAATCCTTGGCTTGCATGAGGGTGGAAGCGAAAACCCGGTCGATAGCCAGGATGCTGACGCGCCGCAGGGGCGTGGAGACTTGCTTAGACATAATTCAACTTTATTTTTATAAGGGATAGTGGTCACCAGACGGCTGGATCGTCTTATTTTTTGTCTGATGTGTCCAGTGTCCTGTATCGAATGCGGGGCTTAGTCTCTGAAGGTCAATCCTTCTAACAATAACGACAGGTGCCGCATGATCCCCAGAACCTTGTTCAGTTCCGAGCACGAACTTTTTCGCGACAGCGTGCGAACGTTCCTCGAAAAAGAGGCGGTGCCGTTTCATGGGCAATGGGAAAAACAGGGCTACATCGACCGAAAACTCTGGAACAAGGCAGGGGAGGCGGGGATGTTGTGTTCGCACCTGCCGGAAGCGTACGGCGGGCTCGGGGCGGACTTTCTTTACAGTGCCGTGGTGATCGAAGAGGTCGGTCGTCTTGGCCTGACCGGTATCGGTTTTTCCCTGCATTCGGACATTGTTGCGCCTTACATCCTGCATTACGGCAGTGAAGCGCTGAAACACAAATACCTGCCAAAACTGGTCTCCGGCGAAATGGTCACCGCGATTGCCATGACCGAGCCGGGCGCCGGCTCCGACCTGCAAGGGGTGAAAACCACCGCGGTGCTGGATGGCGACGAATATGTGATCAATGGTTCGAAGACCTTCATCACCAACGGCTTTCTGGCTGACTTGGTTATCGTCGTGGCCAAGACCGACCCGAAGGCGGGCGCGAAGGGCACCAGCCTGTTTCTGGTGGAGGCCGACACCCCAGGCTTCGCCAAGGGCAAGCGTCTGGAAAAAGTCGGCATGAAAGCCCAGGACACGTCGGAGCTGTTCTTTCAGGACGTGCGGGTGCCCAAGGAAAACCTGCTGGGCCAGGCCGGGATGGGCTTTGCTTACCTGATGCAGGAACTGCCGCAAGAGCGCCTCACCGTGGCCATCGGTGGGCTGGCGTCGGCTGAGGCGGCGCTGCAATGGACACTGGAATACACCCGTGAGCGCAAGGCATTCGGCCAGGCCATCGCGGACTTCCAGAACACTCGCTTCAAACTGGCAGAGATGGCGACCGAGATCCAGATTGGCCGGGTCTTCGTCGATCGGTGCCTGGAGCTGCACCTGGAAGGCAAGCTCGACGTGCCGACGGCGGCGATGGCCAAGTACTGGGGCACGGACCTGCAATGCAAGGTGCTCGACGAATGCGTGCAGTTGCATGGCGGCTACGGGTTCATGTGGGAATACCCGGTGGCCCGGGCGTGGGCGGATGCGCGAGTGCAGCGGATCTATGCCGGGACCAATGAGATCATGAAGGAGATTATTGCGCGGTCATTGTAATTTGCGGTGACTGTCAGGCCGCCTTCGCGAGCAAGCCCGCTCCCACATTCGACCGCATTCCTTCAGGAAAACTCGGTTAAATGTGGGAGCGGGCTTGCTCGCGAAGGCTTTCTAGCTGGCGATCAAGGTGCAGGATTCGGATGATCCTTGTGGATCGCCTCAATCCCTTCCAGCACTTCATCCGACAGCTTCAGGTCGAAGCTGGCAATGTTGCTCTCCAGTTGTTCCAGGGTGGTCGCGCCGATGATGTTGCTGGTCACGAACGGCTGCTGTGTGACGAAAGCCAATGCCATTTGCGCCGGATCCAGGCCGTGCTCACGAGCCAATGCCACATAACGGCTGCACGCGGCTTCCGACTGCGGGTTGAAATAGCGACTGAAGCGGCTGTAGAGGCTCAGGCGACCTTTGGGCGGGCGCGCGCCACCTTCGTACTTGCCCGACAGGAAACCGAACGCCAGCGGCGAATAGGCGAGCAGGCCGCACTGTTCGCGAATGGCGATTTCCGCCAGGCCGACTTCGAAACTGCGATTGAGCAGGTTGTAAGGGTTCTGGATCGACACTGCGCGCGGCCAGCCACGGGCTTCGGCCAGCGCCAGGAAGCGCATGGTGCCCCACGGCGTTTCGTTGGACAGGCCGATGTGGCGGATCTTGCCGGCCTTGACCTGTTCGTCCAAGGCTTCGAGGGTGTCCTCCAGCGGGGTCAGGTTGGCTTCGGTCTTGTGCTTGTAGCCCAGCTGACCAAAAAAGTTGGTGCTGCGCTCAGGCCAGTGCAACTGGTACAGGTCGATGTAGTCGGTTTGCAGGCGCTTGAGGCTCGCATCCACGGCTTCGGTGATGTGCTGGCGGTTATGCCGCAGGTTTTTGTCGCGGATGTAATCGATGGTGTTGCCGGGACCGGCGATCTTGCTGGCGAGGATCCAGTCGGCGCGATCGCCGCGACTTTTGAAGTAATTGCCGATGTAGCGTTCGGTGGTGGCGTAGGTGTCGGCCTTTGGCGGCACCGGGTACATCTCGGCGGTATCGATGAAATTGATCCCGGCGCTTTTGGCCCGTTCAATCTGGGCGAAGGCTTCAGCCTCGCTGTTTTGCTCGCCCCAGGTCATGGTTCCGAGGCAGATTGCACTCACGTTCAGATCGGTTCGGCCTAGCTGGCGATAGTCCATCGGGTGCTCCTTTGGCAAAACAATCATAAAAGCAGGTTGAATTATTTTTCGCAATCTGCATAATTGCGCACCTCTTTCTGCAGTGGAAGTGATGCGCCGCCGCCGAAGAAACTTGCCGTTGAACGGACGCGCC
>NZ_JBIVBY010000023.1:0-1780 GCF_044746405.1 Pseudomonas sp. NPDC086251 | reverse complement strand
GGCCCCTGAGGCTATAAAGAATGAAAACTTTTACTGCTAAACCGGAAACAGTACAGCGCGACTGGTTTGTCGTCGACGCTGCAGGTCAGACCCTGGGTCGTCTGGCCACCGAAATCGCGAGCCGTCTGCGTGGCAAGCATAAAGCTGAGTACACTCCTCACGTTGACACCGGCGATTACATCGTCGTTATCAATGCCGAGCAGATTCGTGTAACCGGTGCTAAAACCACCGACAAAATCTACTACTCCCACTCCGGTTTCCCGGGCGGCATCAAGTCGATCAACTTCGAAAAGCTGATCGCTAAAGCCCCTGAGCGCGTGATCGAGACCGCGGTCAAAGGCATGCTGCCTAAGAACCCGCTGGGTCGCGACATGTATCGTAAGCTGAAAGTCTATGCGGGCGCTGTACACCCTCATACTGCTCAGCAGCCCCAAGAACTGAAGTTTTAACGGAATAGTTCATTATGTCGGCGACTCAAAATTACGGCACTGGCCGTCGCAAGACCGCAACCGCACGCGTTTTCCTGCGTCCGGGTACTGGTAACATCTCCATCAACAACCGTTCGCTGGATAATTTCTTCGGCCGCGAAACTGCCCGCATGGTAGTTCGTCAGCCGCTGGAATTGACTGAGACTGTCGAGAAATTCGACATCTACGTCACCGTGATCGGCGGTGGTGTAAGTGGTCAAGCTGGCGCAATCCGCCACGGTATTACTCGCGCACTGATGCAGTACGACGAAACCCTGCGTGGCGCTCTGCGCAAAGCTGGCTTCGTTACTCGCGATGCTCGTGAAGTTGAACGTAAGAAAGTGGGTCTGCGTAAAGCGCGTAAGCGTCCGCAGTACTCGAAGCGTTAATTCGCTTTCGCGTTCAAAAAGAACGCCCAGTTTCCTCGCGAAGCTGGGCGTTTTTTTATGGGCGCGATTTATCAAAGAATTGCTCTGTGACAACTTGCCACATCCGTAGAGCCCCTATACTGCAAGGCTTGGCAGTGGAGCCCTTCGGTAATTACCTTGTCAGAATTGGGGCTTTTCATTACCATTCGGCAAAATTTTTATAAGTGCATAGATTTACTTAGTAGATGCCTGATTTAACAGGCCACAAAGCTGATGGGAGAGGACTGAATGAGCAATGACGGCGTGAATGCAGGCCGGCGTCGCTTCTTGGTAGCAGCCACATCCGTGGTGGGTGCTGCAGGAGCGGTGGGGGCTGCGGTCCCGTTCGTGGGGTCATGGTTTCCCAGTGCCAAGGCGAAAGCCGCAGGTGCACCGGTGAAAGTGAATGTCAGCAAAATCGAGCCAGGCCAGCAGATGATTGCTGAGTGGCGAGGCCAGCCGGTATTTATCGTCCGCCGTACTGCGGAAATCCTGGGGAATCTGAAAAAGATCGAGGGCCAGCTGTCTGACCCAACCTCCAAGAACTCGACACAACCGACCTATGTCGACCCGGAAACGCGTTCGATCAAGCCAGAGGTCCTGCTGCTGATCGGTATCTGTACGCACCTGGGTTGCTCGCCGACCTTCCGTCCAGAAGTGGCGCCTGCGGATCTGGGCAAGGACTGGGTAGGTGGTTATTTCTGCCCTTGCCACGGTTCCCACTACGATCTGGCTGGCCGCGTCTACAAGTCGCAACCTGCGCCTTTGAACCTGCCAGTTCCCCCGCATTCCTATGAGACCGATGACATCATTGTCATTGGCGTCGATACGGAGAAAGCGTGATGAGCAAGTTCATGGATTGGGTTGATGCGCGCTTTCCCGCGACCAAAATGTGGGAAGACCATC